>CAZJFZ010000039.1:0-5145 GCA_964545745.1 uncultured Candidatus Saccharibacteria bacterium | reverse complement strand
CCAAACCTCTCTGCCCCTTCAATGATAATCACTGTGGCATTAGGAACATTGACGCCAACTTCCACCACTGAAGTGGCCACTAATATTTTTATTTCTCCTTTTTTAAATTGCTCCATCACGAATTCTTTATCCGCTGGCAACATTTTGCTGTGCAGTATTCCAATTTTGTCTTTATATTCTGGAAAGACATCGCGTTCCAATCTTTCTGATTCTTCTGTCACCGATTTAGCGATTACCGCCATTTCCTTAGCTGGATCAGGAACATCTATTCTAGGGCAAATCACATATAATTGCCGACCAGCTTTTAATTCTTTTTTTATTTTGTCATAAGTATTTTCTCTTTCCTCCGGTAAAACTATTTCTGTAATAATTGGTTTTCGCCCGGTTGGCATCTGGTCAAGCAGTGTCAAATCCAGATCACCATAAATAGTCAAAGCTAAAGTGCGGGGAATAGGGGTGGCAGTCATGGAGAGTAAATGAGGATTCAGACCTTCCCCGCCTGCTTCTGAAGAGTGGGCAGGCTTTTGCATTAATTTTTTTCTTTGCGCTGTTCCAAAACGGTGTTGTTCATCAATAATCACAAAAGCTAAATGTTTGAATTTAACTACTTTGGAAATGAGTGCATGAGTACCAATGAGAATTGGTATCTCGCCATTTTCTACCCATTTTAACAGTTGAACTTTGGAAATATGTGTCCAATCTTTTGGATTAGTTTTAGACGGAAATTTTCGACATTCTTTACCAGTTATCAGACCAATATTTACACCGAGATAAGTGAAGTATTGAATAAAGCTTTCAAAATGTTGTTTGGCTAAGATTTCCGTTGGGGCCATATAAGCAACTTGCAGATGACTAAAATCTTGTCCTTTAGGTTTTGAAGTAATGACAGAATAAGCGGTACTGGCCGCGACTGCTGTTTTACCAGAACCCACATCACCTTCCAATAAGCGAGACATTGCATGGCCACTTCTGAAGTCTGTCATGATTGCTTCTATTGATTTTCTTTGGGCCTTGGTGGCGGTAAATGGAAATCTTTTAACAAATTGGTCTATCTCGGCCGGTGTCTTTTCAATCACAAAAGCCGGTTCTTTTTGCCAAGCCAGTCGTTCTTTCTTTTTTTGTAGTTGAATGAAAAAAACTTCTTCAAAGGCAAATCTTTTTCGCGCGGAGAGAGCGTGTTCTCTTTTTTGTGGGGCATGAATCCAGATTAAGGCAGTGGCGAGAGAGGGAAGGTTATAGGTTTTTAAAATATAATCTGGAATTGGATCTTCTAGTTTATCCAAGACTCCATTTTTTAGGATTTTAGTAATAGCATGATAAAGCCAATTAGAAGTAAGGCCCTGACTTTCTGGATAAACAGGGTAAAGAGAATGGGCTTCACCTTCTTCACCAAAGAGGGAATCACCAACTCCCGTGGGTAGTTTCCCCACAGTTTCAATTTTTGGATTTATCAGGGAAAACAAGGACGGTCCTTTTCCCCCGTCTGACAAGGACCGTCCTTGTTTTTCTGAAACTTTTCCCTCCACTCGGACAAAAGCGCCGTCGTGAATCATCTTGGCAATATAGGGTTGGTGAAACCAGATAGCTTTTATTTTTCCAGTTTCATCTTCAATATAACCTTCGGATATAGGCGTCCTTTTTATCCACGCCTTACCGGTTTTAAGCCCGGTTATTTTACCAAAAATTACAGCATTTTCCCCGACCATTAAACTGCCAATGTTTTTCATTTCTGCTGTGTCACCATAGCGAGTAGGGAAATGATAAAGCATTTCCTCAATGGTTTTTAGTCCAATTTTTTTTAGAGCCTTTTTTTGACTCTCCTGCAATCTAAAATTCTTTTCAATTAAATCATACGGATTCATTAGTGCATCATAGCAAAAAAGTGCTATAATTAGAATGTTATTAATTAATTTAAATTCTTATGGAATTATCTACTGTTGATATTTTAGTGAGATTGGTAGTTGCCCTATTGTTGGGCGGGTTAGTAGGAATTGAGCGAACTTTGGCGGGAAAAACGGCGGGGATGAGGACATATGCTTTAGTTTCGATGGGCTCAGCTTTATTTGTTTTGATCTCACAAATCATCTCTACTCAATTTATTGGTTTGATAAATTTTGATCCTCTTCGGGTGGCTTCACAAATTTTAGTGGGCATTGGTTTTATTGGTGCGGGTTTAGTTTTTCATAATAATCGGGATATGAAGATTTCTGGACTGACTTCGGCGGCTGGGCTGTGGGTGGCGGCGGGTATTGGTATGGCTAGTGGTTTTGGTCTTCACACTTTAGCTTTGATTTCGGCTTTACTTACTATCCTTATCTTCACCATTCTTTGGTATGTGGAAAAAGGTTTTAAAAAGATTTCTTATAGCGATGAAAAAAGAGAAATAGAAAACTCTGAACGATTGCATGAGTAGAGTTTTGAAAAAAAATATGCTAGCCTATTAAAGTCCGCTTGGAGCCGTGTCAGAGTGGTCTAATGTACCTCTTTGCTAAAGAGGCAGGGTTTAATCGCCCTCGCTGGTTCGAATCCAGCCGGCTCCGCCAAAACTTTTAATAAATCTATAATACTGCTATAATACAAATTATGAATAATTTACCATCAAATGAAAAAATCTTGTATGAAGGATGTCCGACGGGACGGACTTTAATAATGTGGGCGATGAAGAAGGCGTTTTTTTCTACCCTCTATTACTTTTTGGTAGTTGGTTGGATCCCCATTTTTTTGAAGTATACATTGGGATCGGATCAGGTTTTTAATTATTTAATACCAGTAGATTTTTTGGTTTTTTTCTGCTTGTTAGTTATAATAGTAATTTATCAAATTCCTCTTGCCCGTTCTCATAAATATTTAATCACGGATAAAAATATTGTTGTTAAAGCTGGTGTTCTATCCAAAAGGGAAAGGACTATTGCTTTGGACAAAGTTATAAATATTACCGTTTCGCAGGATTTTTTGGAACAAATTTTTGGTTTGTTTCGACTAAGAATACAAACAGCAGTAGAATTTGGTGAAGTTTCTTTTCTTGGTTTGAGCGATGTGGAGACACCTAAGAATATTATCACCAGACTTATTAAGAAGTAGAAAAAGTGTCAAGGTTGAACCTTGACACTAGTGGGCGAGGACATAACCACGGATTTTGTGAGAGGATATACCAGCTGAACGGAGAGTGCGAAAGGCTTCATTCATGGTGGCACCAGTGGTGATGACATCATCAATTATAATGAAAGAGTAATTATGGAAGGACAAGGACTCACCTTCCAAAGCTAAGGAGAGACCTTGTCCTGCGCTTAACGGCAGACCTAATCGCTCCGAGAGTATTGTGCCCGCCCAGCTGGGGTCTATAGAAAAAGCGTTTTTTAAATTTTGTAAACGCTTTTTACGATTACTGACGCGGGCTTGATGGGCGGTATCATTTTTCTTTATTAAAAAATTTTCTAATAAAGTAAAATTATTTCCTTTTCTTTCCTTATCTATTTTTATTAGCTCTCGTGTAATAAGAATACATTGGTTAAAACCTTTTTCTCGTAGTCTTCCTTTTGAAGAAGGGATAGGAATTAAAATAATATTTTTAAAATTATTAAAAGTTTCTAAATCACTTAATTCTTCCAAAATAAATTCATACAGTAATAAACTAAAATCACGAATTAGTTTTTTATTGGCACGGTATTTTATTTCCCAAATAGCTTGTCGACAGAGAACTGTTTTATAATTAAAAATAGCCTTTATTTTGTCTGTTTCAAAATCTACCTGCCGATTCTGGCCGGGCAGGTCAAAATTTTCCGCCCGAGGAATATTTTCAAACAAGCCATCTGGCCCAAGCGCCTCTAATAATTTAACCTTTTTTTCTTTGGGCATTAAAATATCCGCCATTTGGCTTAATATCTTGCCGAGGAGATTTTTACTGAAAGTTAAGAGGCTGTTATTCATTTCTGAATATGATATAATATTTAGCATCAATAGTAAAAATTATGATTAATTTTGTTGATTTTTTAAAAAAAACTTTTTCTGGTAATCAGAACAAAAGCGTTTTAGGCATTGATATTGGTCCTTCTTCCATCAAAATTGTTCAGCTTAAGCGGAAAAAAGGCCGAGCCATTCTGGAAACTTATGGAGAGTTGGCTCTTGGTCCCTATGCTGGGCTAGAAGTTGGTCGTTCCACTAATTTGACTACGGAGCAGTTAGCTCAAGCGGTAACGGATATTTTACGAGAGTCTAACGTAACCACAAATAAGTGTGGAATTTCTATTCCGATGGGTTCCAGTTTGGTGTCTTTTATCAAATTACCTAAGGTGGATGATAAAGAATTAGCCCAGATGATTCCTCTGGAAGCTAGAAAATATATTCCCGTGCCTATTTCTGAAGTGAGCTTGGATTATCTGGTTATCCCCCGAAATGAAAGTATTGCCTCTGAATATCAAAACCGTGAGAAAAAGCCAGAAGAAAAAACGGTGGATGTTCTTTTGGTAGTGATTCACAATGATGCCATGGAAAGAAATAAAGAAATAACTCGGTTAGCAAAACTGGAAACAGCTTTTTCCGAGATAGAAATTTTTGGTTCAATGCGTTCAGTTTTAGAAGCGGATACCGCACCGCAGATGATTATTGATTTTGGTTCCGGTTCCACCAAAATTTACATTGTGGAGAGAGGTATTTTGCGTACTTCGCATTTAATCAGCCGTGGTTCACAGGATATTACTTTGGCTATTTCCAAATCTCTTGGGGTGAGTGTAGTGGAGGCAGAAAAAATGAAAAGGGAAAGAGGTTTGTTTAAAACAGAGGGGGAAGAGATGCATATCAATGAAATTACTTCTTTGACCTTGGACTATATCTTTTCTGAAATTAGTCGAGTTATTTTGAATTATCAAAAAAATACCGGGCGGAATATTGGTAAGATTTTTTTGACGGGTGGTGGTTCTTTACTTAAAGGATTTAAAGAGAAAGCGGGAACTAGTTTTAATTCTCCAGTAATGATGGCGGATCCTTTTTCTAAGGCGGAATATCCGGCTTTCTTAGAAAAAGTCCTAAAACAAGCAGGTCCTTCCTTTGCGGTAGCTATTGGTCTGGCTTTGAGACGGTTGCAAGATATGGACTAGGTAGCTTTTATTTTTAGTTAGTATTATAATAGTAGAAGAATATGGAAGTAAA
>CAZJFZ010000038.1:0-5188 GCA_964545745.1 uncultured Candidatus Saccharibacteria bacterium | reverse complement strand
TCAAGATGAGTTTTTCAACGGTGATATCATCATTAGATTCTAGACTTGGGTAGTTTTCCTTTGACCAATAATCTAAAAAGTTTCGGCCAAATTTTACCTGCAATTCGTGAATTGTCGGCAAACGCCATCTTTTTTCTCCCTCTTTAAGATTTTTATTTAATTGCTCAATTTCTCCTGCCACTTTAGGACAAGTCATCTCCCCCAGTTCCAAACTCCATTCTAGTTCTAAAACTTCTATGTTCTCAGTTTCTACCCCTGAAGTTGTTTCATTCTGATCTTGATCTGAAGACGCTATCTGCTCCTCATTTTTTGCCCCGCTAAACATTGTAGAAAAAAGTCCAAACATATTTTTATTATTATATTAATATACAAATTATTTATAAAAATGCTTTTTTTCTGTTCTTTATCTTATCATAAATTGCACCAGTTGTGATTCCAATGATACACCAAAAAAAGGGAGAGAGGATAACAGCTAACGGAATAAGTAGAGAATAATTAGTGTAAACAAAACCTCCCTCAATTTTTGAAGTAATAGTGTCCTTCAAAATATTATTTACTAAAGATAGTTTGAGTAAGTAGAAAGCTGGAGCTATCAATAACCCAGTTATAAAACCAATAGGACTAAAACCTAGCGGTATAAATACAATAGGGGTTAAAAAACCAATAATTCCTCCTTTTATCCAATATGACCAATTTCCCCAAAACTTCATATCTTAATTATTTTAATTAAATTAATAAAATCCTACCTTATATGTAATATTACTATTTTTCGAAAAAAATACAACCACCCAATACCAACCTCTCCCGGCTATCGGAATAGCCACCCTCCCCTCAACTGATGGGAGGATGTGACCCTCGAGAGTTTTTCTTTTCTTTTTTTACCTACCCTTGGATAAGGGGAGGTCGACATTCCTATGGCGGGAGAGGTTGGGTTGAAATTGTATTAAAAATAGCCTCATTTCTGAAGCTATTTTTAATTCTAAACTTTAGAAAAAACTAGTGATGAGAAACTTCACTCTTTACCTTTTCAATGTAACGAGCAGCGGCTTCCTTGCCACCCAAACCAAAGGAGAGACCTAGTGCCAAAGACAAAGCGGCAATAATACCAATGAACAATGGCTGGATAAAGCTATTTAGAATTTCCAATTGAGACAAAGCGGCCATAAAAGCAAAGATCCAGATAGCCCACTTACAAATTTCTCCCAAAACATGAGCGGAAGAAATATTAGCGGCCCGAGCTGAACTAGAAACAAGCTTTCTTACCGCTTCAGCAATCACCACTGATACCAAAAGAATAAGAGCAGCGATGATAACATTAGGCAAATAATTCAAAACAACAGTGCTTAAATATCCGGTAACACTCTTCAGACCAAGAATGTCCAAAGAAGCCACCAAAGTAACAACAATGAAGAACCACTTGACCAAAGCCCCAACAAAATGGCCGGAATCTAAAGCAAAACCACCTCGTTCCACCACTTTATCAAAGCCCGCACTTCGCAAAGCAGTATCTAATTTAATAGCCTTGACCACTTGAGCCACCAATCGGCCCAAAATGACCGCTATTAACCAACCAACTAAAAACAAAACAACCGCAGCCAAAAAACTAGGAATAAAGTTTGCCACACCAAGCCAGATATCTTGGAATGATGCTCGCAAAACATCTCCCCATGTATAAAGATTTGACATATTAAATTATTTTTTAAATTTTAAATGATAAACTAATAACAACGCGATTAAGGAAATTTAATTCGACCTTTCCTTCTATGTTCTCTATTATAACATTATCCAACCTTAAGATTCAACCGGTCTAAAAGCTTTTGATGTGGATAATCCAAAATATCCCGAATTAGTTTGTCATACATACCTAAACGGTATTGAAAATCAGCCGTCTCAAACGAAGCAAAAGCTAGCTCTTTGCCGATTTCCGCTTCCATTGTCTTGATTATCCGGTCAATTGACCCTCGTTTCAAACTATCTCCCACAATTAACATATCCACTCGGCTATCCGGATTCTGAATAAAAACACCAGCCACAATCACCATCTTCAACTTACCAACATGAGATAATCTTTTTAAAATTTCCTCTTTTCTTAATGGTCGAGTATTAATTAAAAGATTTTGCAATGGTGACAAATATTCAAAATCAGGATTAAGACACCAACAAGTAACTTTTCTTTTTACTTCGGAAACTTTACCGCGCTTTTTTATTTGCAAAATTTTAATTAATTTTCGGCTTTTGATCATCCCCGCTTTGGACAAAACATCTATTTCTAATACAGCTTCTTTCTCAGAAATTTTGGCCTTGTCAATAATTTGTTCCAAAGAAAAAAGCATCTCAGGATTAAAAAGAAATTGACGCATCACTTTTACTCGCCCTTCCCCACTAAATAATTTAGATAATGTTTCCATAAGCTGAATACTACTACTTTAAAAAATATATAATAGAGTTGACAAATAATTAAAAAGGCTCCGGAATTTCCGGAGCCTTTTTAATTTGAATTATTTTAAAGTTACCTTTCCACCAGCTTCCTCGATTCTCTTTTTCAAGGTCTCGGCTTCCTCTTTTTTCATCCCTTCCTTCATCATAATTGGTGCACCGTCCACCATATCTTTAGCTTCTTTCAAACCAAGACCCATAAGTTCTTTCACTACCTTAATAACCGCAATCTTTTGAGCCCCACCATCAGTCAACTCCACATTGAAAGCGGTTTTTTCTTCACCGGCATCCACCGCTACTGCTGGACCAGCCACCGCTACCGCGGCCGCTGAAACGCCAAATTTCTTTTCCAATAATTTTACCAACTCGTTTAAATCAAGGACAGACATCTTTTCAATGCTCTCCACAATCTCTTTAAACTTAGCTGGAACTTCTACTTTATTTTCTTCCATGTTTTTAATGTTATGAGAGAAAATTTAATTAAATTATGAATCGCAGGGACCCTTTTTTGTCTGCAAAAATGGGTTAAGCGCGAATAATTTAAATTAAGTTTTCTCGAATTAATAAATTAAACTTTCTTTTCTGCCACTTTATTAAGAGCCACCACTAAACCCTGAATCGGACTATTAATAATATTTACAAATTGAGCATATAGAGTTTGCTGTGAAGGAATAGTGGCAATCACAAGCATTTCCTCCTTGTTCATATACTTACCATCAAAAATCCCTCCAACAATCGCTAAATTGTCTTTGAATTTCTTTTGAAAAAAATAGACTTCTCTGGCTGGCGCGGTTAAATCCGCACTATAAGCCATCGCCGTTTCCCCAAACAAAGTTGGAATTTCTCCCTCAATTTTAGCTTCGTCAAAAGCTCTCTTGGCTAAAGTCTTTTTAGCCACTAAATACCCCACTTTTGATTCACGCAATTTTCTTCTCATCTCAATGGTGTTCTTAACAGAAAAACCTTTGAAATTAAAAAAGACAATTGACTTGGAATCCTTAAGAAGATCGGCGACCTTCGCAATAATTACTTTCTTTTTTTCTTTTGATATAGGCATAGTAATTTCGTAGACCAAGGTTAAACCTTGGATCTCCAAAAAGGTTTAACCTTGGTCTTCATTATTTTAAACGACCTTTATAAAGCCGTAGGAAATACAAAAAGTTGTACCTCGGCAGATTAAGTCTTACGACTAATTAAAGCTCTCGCTATCTGCTGTCTTGGGCTTATGGAGATAAGGTAACACAACCCTACCAAAAAATCAAATGATCAGACCAAGGTTAAACCTTAGTCTAAAAAATCACATAGAAAAAACCATAGGTGGATTTAGTAATTTAGAATGAATTGTGTCAGAAAAATATTTTAGATTCAAAAACTCACTACCCCGTTTCAAAGTCGCTGTATATATTTGATCGGCTAAATCTCCGCTCAAATCATCCACTTGTCTAACTAAAGAAAAATATTTTCCCGGACCAACTTGTCCTTCCAAATTAAGATTGAATGAACCATCAGCCGTAGAAAGTGACCAATTTGCCAAATCTATATCATAAGGAGTATCATTTATAATTTCTATTTTTTCGGCTTCATTTTCATCACTAATATCTTGCGTATTTATATTATTCCAAACAAATTCTCCGATCCTAATCGGAACAAAATAAATATCCAAATCAATCACTGTTATAGTTGAAATGTTTCCGGCCGTATCAGTAGCCGAGAGACTTACAGTATAAATACTGTCATCATCAAATTCCAAAGTAAAAGAATTTTCCGAAGTAGTGGCGGTAATTCCATCCAGCACACTAATGGTGTAAAAAGCAATATCATCCGAAACCGGAGAAAAAACGAAATTCGCGGTCTGATTAAGTAAAAGGCAAGCTTCCGTCGGAGAAATATTCAGACATTGATCTGGCAAAGTAAAGGCAAACTCCGGTGCTTCGGTATCAATGACTTCCACTTCTTCAACCTGATCCGTGGTGGTGGCTGTAGTGGTGGCGATTGTTGTTGCGATCGTAGTAGTAATTTCATCCGTTGTCGTGGCGGTGATGGTAGCAACATCAGTGGTCGTCGTTGAAGTGGTGGTGGCAATACTTTCAATAATTACTTCAGTCGTCGTGGCGATAACACTGGTAGTGGTCGCCACCTCCTCGGTGGTGGTAGCTATATTAGTAGAAGTAATGATCATTTCCGTTGTCGTTGCTGTACTAGTGGAAACAGCGAGAACTATTTCTGGTATTGGATTATTTTGACTGTGACCACCACTGCCTCCTCGCCGAATTTGTTTTGGTGTGGAAATAAGATTTTGATTATTACTAGAATTATTAGCTTCGGCTGGTTCAGATAAAACAGCTATCAATTTTAACACTTCGGCAAAAGTAACAGTTGGATTAGAAAGAATTGGTTTATTTCCTTGTGTATATAAAATTATTTTTTCACCGGTAGAGCTGACAAGTTTTTGAATATTTTCTACCCCCTGTTCCACTTTTTGGGCACCAATAGTTGCCAGCTCATTCGTCATAAAGCCAAGCGAGCCACGGACATTTTTAAAAGAATTGAGGACCAGAGAACCACCATTATAAAAAGTGGAAGTAATAGAAGCAAAAGAATTAGAAATAGTGTTCGTAAGAGCAGATACAGTATCAGTTATAGCATAACTAAAACGATACCAAATTTGGCTATAAATACTTCCACCCGTTAAATTTTGACTTCTTTCCCATTCCGCTTTGGCCAGTTTTTCTTGTTTAGCTTTTTCCACTTC
>CAZJFZ010000037.1:0-5489 GCA_964545745.1 uncultured Candidatus Saccharibacteria bacterium | reverse complement strand
TAGCCAAATCTTCCATTTTCATCGCTTGATGATTTTCAATGACATTTTCTATGTAATCAAAGAATCCGGAAACGGTCCTCTCTAATCTTTTGATTTTGTCTTCCGGTAAATAATTTTTAGCAATAAGTGTGTCCGACTTTAGTATTCTTCCTTTGGGAGAATGTTTCCAAGTAGTCAGTCCCATAAACGGCTTGTTTTTATCGGCTTTGGTATAAATTATTTCCGCGGCAGTTAGACCGGCAATAGCATAATGAAATTTATTTTGTACCATTGCGTAAAAGTTTTTGGTGATTTCAGATTTAGGATCGTAGTCAATACTACACTCAGCAAAGATATCGGTGATTTGCTGGTAGATTCGTCTTTCACTGGCTCTAATGGAACGAACTCTCTCGAGCAATTCCTTAAAGTAATCTTGGCCAAAAAGCGTCTTTCCTTGTTTTAATCTCTCATCATCTATAGCAAAACCCTTTATAATATATTCTCTTAAAGTATGTGTCGCCCAAATACGAAAATTGGTCGCCTGCTTAGAATTTATGCGGTATCCGACAGCAATGATGGCGTCTAAGTTATAATATTTAACTTTGTATTTTTTACCATCTGAAGCAGTCGTCAAGAATTCCTTGACAACTGAATCTTCAATTAATTCGCCTTCTTCAAAGATATTTTTCAAATGAAGGCTCACATTCTGCTTGGTAGTATTAAATAAATCGGCCAATAATTGTTGTGTTAGCCATACTGTCTTATCTTGAAAAAATACCTCTATCTTTACATTACCCTCTGGCGTAGTGTAAAGAAGAAAGTCGGATTCTTTCGGGATTAAATTTTTTGATTCGTCCATATTTTTAAAAGTTAAATTATGATGTTAATAATTTTCATTCAAAGCGTGACATTTTGTCACGGGTTCATACTACTCGCCACCGGATCGTAAACAACAACTCCAGTTTTGATTTCTGTTTCAATTGAGATTCGACTTGCTCAATAAGCTTTTCCTTTCGGCCTTCTACGGTATCCTGTGCCTCGTATAATTTTTTACGCATCTCGTTGCGTTTCTTTTCCATATCTTTGATACCGCGTTGAGCTTTTAGTTTTTCATCGAGATTGAGAATCTTCTTGGCATTGGTCTTGGAAATTTTAATATCAACATCAAGCTTTTTCAGATCAAGCTCAAGAGCCTTTTTCATATCCTCGGCCCATTTATCCAGCTTGTCTACTTCATTATCAAAAAAGTCGCTATTGCGTTCGGCAATTCTCTGGGAGGTTAGGCCAACCGATCCGCTTTCCAGCTCTTCCAATTTTTCTTTTTGTTCTTTGGATATTACCGCCTTATCTGTTCTTTGTGCGGAAATAGAAAATAGTTTTTTAGCCACTTCCGAATCAACCACTTCGCCGGCATCATCAACTGCCGTTGCTATCACGATATCCTCTTCTTCAAAAGATTCCACTTTATAATTAGAAACCTTAAGTATTCCACTTTTACCGACCAATGGTTCAAGCACGGAAATAATCCCGGGTGTATTGGAATAATCAAAAACAATCTCCACTTCTTCGGTGTTCTTTGTTTTTACCTCGTTTAAAATTCTTTGTGCTAATGAATGAGCGGGGCGATAGATATGAGCATCATCAACACTTTTGCCGATCTTGTACGGTCCCGGATCTATTTGCTCGTTTGAAAAGGGATTGTTCTTGAGCACAAAAGAATATTCGTGCTCGGAAAAATCGGCACTATCACCAAGATAAAATCTGGTAACATCCCAAAGCCATTGATTATAGGTATTCAAATAAGTTTCGCTCTCTTTGAGATTCATCTTT
Organism: uncultured Candidatus Saccharibacteria bacterium; assembly: GCA_964545745.1. GTDB lineage: Bacteria > Patescibacteriota > Minisyncoccia > Phycocordibacterales > GWA1-40-21 > CAIJXO01. Next base: position 3,680 of record CAZJFZ010000037.1, on the reverse strand, counting down.
AGCTTTTCGTGAACTTCGGCATCAAAATTTTCCAACAATTTTTGGCGAGTATCCTTGAGATTGCTTTGAATGGTAGTGTCCATTTCCTTTTGCAAGGAATCAAAAGCACTGTTAATTTCTTCGGCTGTTCGACAAGTCTGATAGATACCAGCAATTCGCTTTTCAAAATCAACACCGGATTCTATGTTGCCAAGCACTTCATCGCTGGCTCCAAAAACACCTTTAAATAAATTAAACTTTTGATCCAACAATTCATAGACACGCTGGTCAGCTGCGTTTTTTAAATTTACAAAGTTTATCACCACCACATCATGTTTTTGACCATAACGATGACAGCGACCAATACGCTGTTCAATGCGTTGTGGATTCCAGGGGAGATCGTAGTTAATCAAAAGAGAACAAAATTGCAGGTTTACACCTTCGGCCGCCGCTTCGGTAGCAATCATAATTTCGGCTTCGTCTCGGAAATATTCCACCAAGGCCGCACGCATATCAGCCGTTTTTGAGCCGGTAATTTTATCAGTATCTTTATTGGCCTTTAGCCAAGCGGAATAAACTTGTTTTGATTTCTCGTCATTGTTTGAACCGTTGAATAAAACAATCTTATCCTGATATCCATCATCGGAAAGTAACTTCAAGAGATAATTCTGAGTGATCGTGGATTCGGTAAAGATGATAGCTTTTTTCTTGGCACCTAACTCCTCCGTCATTTTAAAGCCTTGTTTAATGGCTGTGAGCAGAGCATCTCCTTTGGAGTTTTTCCAAATACTTTTTGCCAAATCACGAAAGTGTTCCAAATCAATTTTTTCCTGCTTCATCAACTCAATATCTTCGTCGGTATATTTTACTTTTTTGTCTTTAACATCCTTATCTTCGCTGTCGTCTTCTTCGTCATCAATCCATTCATCAGATATTTCCTCGAAGCCTTCAAAGTTTTGATCAAGACCTTCTACACCAATCTCTTCCACGATTTTTTGTTTCTCCGCTTTTTCCGTAAGCTTGCCAAGTTTAAAAACCAAACCATCAAGCGTGCTGGCGATTGCGAAAGAGGATGAGGCGAGTAGCTTGCGGAGTATTAAAGTTATAAGTTGTCTTTGACTATTAGGCAAAGCGAAAAGCTTTGGTCTTTGCAGATAGCCGGACATGCCCTCATAAAGCTCAATTTCCTGTTCAGTCGGGATATAGTTTTGCGTAAGTGGAATACGCTTGGTGTATTTTATATATTCCAAAACCTGCCTGCGAAGCGTTCGGATACAAACCGGTTTCAATCTATTTCTTAGATCAGTAAACATTTCTTGGCGAGGTTCAACCATACCCAGCTCGCCCTCGTAAACATCCTGCTCGCGAGAAAGCCGGGCATAGTTAACTTTAAAGCTGGTTAGATCACCAAAAACATGGTCGTCAATAATACTAACAAGACCATAAAGCTCAAGTAGTGAATTTTGTAGTGGTGTGGCGGTTAAGAGAATCTTGGGAGATTCAGATAATGCTTCTTTGATATCTCTGGCAATTTTATTACTGGTTTTATAAACATTGCGGAGGCGATGGGCTTCATCGATTACCGTCAAATCCCATTTAACCTTTTTGATGTATGGGGCTTTTGCTCGAGCGAAGTGATACGAGCAGATGATTATAGTATTTTCTTGTTCAAAAGGATTTAAATTTCCAGCGTTGATATATTGATTAAAAGATTTTGTTTCTAAAATAATGGATGGCAAAAAGAATTTTTCTTGAAGCTCAGAGTTCCATTGCTTGCGTAAACTCGACGGCACAATCAATAAAATTTTTCTTTTCCTTTCCGCCCATTTCTGAGAAAGCACTAGACCAGCTTCAATGGTTTTTCCAAGACCAACCTCGTCAGCCAATATCGCACCTTTAGAAAGGGGCGAGCGGAAAGCAAAAAGTGCGGCCTCAATCTGATGAGGATTAAGATCAACCTGAGCGTTAGAAAGTGTAGACGATAGTTTTTCTAAACTATCCGAGGCACAACGCTTGGTTAATTCGTAGGCGAAATATTTTGCTTGGTGGTCTGTAATTTTCATATCATAGTCATAATTATATTTTTGGTAGCTACCGGTTTTCCCGATAATACTCGTAATACTTTTTAACCCTTTCCTCCATTTGTTTATTTTCGTAAATCGGTAAAATTTCAAAAACCTTTTCCCAGTTCAAAGCTGATAGGTTATCAAAATGGTAATCTTTGGAAAGATAAACAACATCTAAAAAAGCACGTTCGGGAGTGGCAATAGAATATGTACCACGATGTTCAATTCCGGTAGGATGGTCTGTTCGTTCAAGCACCTGATTCTTAATTTTTTTATAAGAATAAAGTTGATCTCCAATTTTAATCTCTCGCGTTAAATATGTCGCGATAAAAATTTGTCCGTAAAATTGAAAAACGACACCGGCCTTAGCAAGCACGGTTTCAAAACTAATATAAGACGGTATAAAGATTTTATTTCCGAGTTCAAATTTATCGTAATTTTTATCTTTAGCATAAACACCACGGCGGAGGGAGATAAGAGCACCCTTTTTAATGTAGTAACTTATTCGGCGATACATCAAAGCAGGGCTAGTTTGTCCATCAGTAAGCAGGTTTACTTCTTTAAAAGTAAAAACTGTTTGTTTTGACCGAAGTATTGAATTCATGATATCTATTTTGGCCATAGTTTTCCTTAAATTTAGAACATTACAAAAAGTGTTATGTATAGTTTATATTATATGCTATAATGAATTTAGATGCAAGCCTTAATGATCAGATATAGCCAAGCTATATGCGATTATATCCGCAAGTATCCAAAGATTAGTGAATGAGGGGCATAAAATGGGTCTCATTCACTAAAAAATGAACTGGGAGTAAGGATTAAGCATACATCCAGTAAAAAAATGACTATGAAAATGAAAAAGGCCTCTTTGGCCACCAAACATAAATTCAATATCAACCGATCTGTGGGAGTATCCTCCACTTATATTTTCTCGCTGGGCGTAGTTAAAAATATTGTCGTAACTGCTTTAAAAAACAATGGCGTTCAGAATCCGGACGAGATAATAAAACAACATGAGGACAAGATTGTGCTGTTGCAAAATAGAATCAATCAAACAGATACTAAATTTGAAAGCTACAAAAAAGAGACTGCCAAAACAATTGCCGATTTAAAAAATGAACTGAAAGAATTGAGCAAACAAAGCCTTATTAAGATCGGCCGAGAGATAGCTATCGGTTTCTACGACCAGAGCCAAAAGATACGGTCCAAACAGGAAATATCTAAAGACAAACAAATTTTACTCTGTCTCTCCCCGGACGGCGACTTATATTTGGAATCAAACAAACAGAAATGCTACCCAATGAGCAAAGAGAAAATGCGAGAGAAACTTATAAAAGTTTTATGCTCGGCTAAGGGTTTCGTTAAGACCGCAGAGCTGGCCGAAATGGTCGGCACCACCAATCAAGCGATCAGAAACTCTAAGCTGGAAATAAACAGAAAAGCTAATGGTCGAATCGGCATATCAGATTTAATTTGCGGTCGAGACGGTAGTGGCTACAAGCTCAATCCGCAGTACAAAATAAAAATATTGTAGCGTAATAGTCGGTGTAGTTAATAACTTCAATGGGAGAGCCTGAAATAGGGCTCTTTTTTGTTGGCAAACTACACCCGAACATTATTCCAAGAGATAGGCAC
>CAZJFZ010000036.1:0-5525 GCA_964545745.1 uncultured Candidatus Saccharibacteria bacterium | reverse complement strand
GGAATACCGTGAACTACCGCATCATTAATTGAAATACAAATGGAAGCCGGAAAAGGCCTCTTCATCCCCTTGGGTTGATAGTTAAGAAAAGCGCTTTTATCTCCCCCATCCTCCACCAGTTTTTGAGCTAAGTCATTAAGCTCTGAAGTAGATACTCCGGCTTTCACTGCCAAAGCCACCTCTTGCAAAATAAAAGCTAAACGTCTACCGCCTTCATGCAAGACATCTATTTCTTCTTTAGTCTTTATAGTTACGGCCATACTTAAATCTTACAGATTTAGTCCCAATTTAGCAAGGATTTCATTTTGCACATCCTCAATTGGTTGTTCACCGTTGATATCCACAAAATTATAATAAGAGTTATTTTTATAATAATTCAAAGTTGGTACCACATCTGTCTCATACCATTCCAACCTTCGTTTAACAGATTCAGGTGTATCATCTTTCCTGGCTCGGCCTAAAAGTCTTTTTTCAGACCAGTCTCGGCTAACATTTACAGAAATAACTGTTGGTTTTTCAATATTATAAAATTTGAGAGTATCATCTAAAAGCTCTGCCTCACGAAGTTTACGCGGTGTTCCATCAAAAACTATATTTTCATTACCGGTAAAACTATCTGTAAGATATCCCATCCACAAAGAAACAATGACCGCCTCGGGCACCAAAGTTCCACCATCAATAGTTGTTTTAATTTTCTTTTCCGTATACAAATCACCTTTAGCAAACTCGCGAAGTAAAGAACCGCTTTCAATATGTAAAGTTTTACACTTTTTATCTCCCATCTTGCACAAATGAGTAATTAATAAATCTGCTTGTGTTCCCTTGCCACAACCACTGCGACCCAAAAAAATAAAAACTTTTGTTTTATAAACTTTTTCTCCTTTTTCTTCCCCCACACTTTTTTTAAATATGTTAAACATAGAGATATTATATCACAAAAAAATCAAGGTTAAACCTTTTGGGTGATTTAAGGTTTAACCTTGATTTTTTTAGTCCTTCTTAAACGGAAAACCAATATAAGAGAGAAAAGCTTCTGCTTCTTTTTTGTTGGTGGCGGTAGTCCCTACTGTAACAGTCATTCCAAAAACATCTTTCAAATCTTCATCAGCCGTTTCCGGGAAAATAGTATTTTCTTTAATCCCGATAGAATAATTACCCATTTCATCAATTCCTTTTTTGACTAAACCTCTAAAGTCCTTTGTTCGTGGGAAAGCCACAAAAACAAGTTTATCAATGAAAGCAAACATTCTTAACCCACGCAAAGTAACCGTTAAACCCACCGGATCCCCTTCGCGCACCTTGAAAGCGGCAATGCTTTTTTTGGAACCACGCAAAGCCGGCTTCTGTCCGGAGATTTTGGTCAAGCGATCAACAATTACATCAATTTTTTTCTTATCTTTAAGAGAACCAATACCAACATTCAAAACCACCTTAGTAAATTTAGGTGCTTGCATCGCATTTTTATAACCATGACTTTCTTTCAGGTGATCAAAAGCTTTAACTTGTTTTTCTTTTGTATTTAAAATTTTCATAATCTTTTTTTATACTCATACCTATACCTGTCTAAATCTCTTTCCCTGTCTTTCGGCTAATCCGTACCATCTTCTCACCAATTAACTTCTTACCCACCCGCACTCCCTTTTTTCCCTCTATAAGCATTACATTAGAGACATGAATCGGCAAAGCTTTTTCAATTATCTGTCCTTTGGAATTTGATTTGGTAGCTCTTTGGTGTTTTTTCTTCAAATTCACCCCTTCCACAATAATTAAATTTTCTTTAGGAAAAGCCCGCAAAACTTTAGCGGTCTTACCCTTATCCTTACCAGCGATTATTATTACATTGTCATTTTTCTTTATTTTCATTTGTTTATCGTGGACAAGGACTGGCCTTTTTTCCCGTCTGACAAGGCCAGTCCTTGTCCTCATTATTTTAAACGATTTCCGGAGCCAACGAAGCAATTTTCTGGAAACCTTTTTCCGCAATCTCCCGTGGAATCGGTCCAAAAACTCTCCCCGCCAATGGCTCGCCCTTAGCTTTATCAATGGTCACCACCGCGTTTTCATCAAAACGAATATAAGAGCCGTCTTTTCTCCTATAAGCAGCACGTTGTCTCACCACCACCGCATAAAGAACATCTTTCTTCTTAACGGTTTTCCGAGGTTCGGCTTTTTGAACAGACAAAACAACTAATTCACCCAGTTGTGCGTATCTCTTTTTAGATGAACCAAGCACCTTAAAGATTCGGCCAATCTTAGCCCCGGTATTATCTGCTATTACAACAATGGATCTTGGTTGAATCATATTATTATTTTATTTTTCCCCGCCAGAACGATTCTGTCGGGCTGGTAAAATTACAAATCTTTTATCTTTGGAAATCGGCTTGGTTTCAATAATCTCTACCATTTCCCCTAATTGGTGTTTATTACCAGCATCATGTACTTTAAACTTTTTCTGTCTCTTTAAAAACTTACCATACTTAGGATGTTTAGTATATCTTTCAACTGAAACAACTACAGTATCTTTCATTTTTATGGAAACGATTTTACCGGAAAGCACCTTACCATTTTTTTCTATTTTTGTTTCCATAATTATTTTTTAAATTTATTTAAAACTGTCATAATCCGGGCAATATCTTTTTTCAAATTCTGTCCTTCTTTTAAGTTTTTGGTCTTGCTTCCAGACATAGCAAAGCGAAATACCCTCAAGGCTTCCTGCTTGTCTTTCAGCATTTGTTTCAATTCGTTTTCTGTTTTGTTTTTTAAATCTTCCATTTTTTTATTGTGGACAAGGTCAGTCCTTGTCCTCGTTTATACTATCTCTCGGCTAACAATTTTAGTATGTACACGAACTTTTGTTCCCCCTTTTCTCAAAGCCTCTCTAGCTTCCGTTTCGGCAATGCCATCCACTTCAAACAAAACTCGGCCGGGACGGATAACCATTTGATAACCCTGTGGATCGCCTTTACCTTTACCCATTTTTACTTCTGCCGGTTTTTGAGTATATGGTCTATCAGGAAAGATCCTCGTCCAAAGTTTTCCGGTCTTACCTAAAGAGTGAGCAATGGTCTTTCTGGCGGCTTCAATTTCCCCCGAGCGAAGTCTACCCGCGGTAATAGCTTTCAGACCAAAAGAGCCAAAAGAGACCCGAGTGCCTCTAGTTTCATTACCGATTTTATTCGGGTTTTCTCGGCCAGTTTGCCACTTTCTAAATTTTACTTTTTTAGGTAATAACATATATTTTTATTTATTGGTTCCAGTTTTATTTTGGGTATTAAAAATCTCTCCTTTATAGATCCAAACTTTAATACCAATATCACCGTAAGTCATATGAGCTTTTTCTTGAGCATAATCAATATCGGCCCGCAAGGTCTGAAGTGGAATTCGGCCCTTTTTTAAATCCTCTGAGCGAGCCATTTCCGCACCACCTAATCTACCGCCCAAATAAATTCTCACACCCAGCACATCCCTGTTGGCCATTACTTTTTCCATTGTCTGCTTCATCACCCGGCGAAAAGGCATTCTTTTTTCCAAACCTTCAGCTAACATATAAGCCACAATCGCCGCATTAGATTCTGGTGATTTTACCTCTTCAATGTCTAATTTAAAATCAGCGGGAATAGAAAGTTTTTGCTTCTTGGTAAATTTAACAATATCATTTCGAAGTTTAACTGAACCTTCACCGCTTCGACCAATAATCACTCCCGGTCGAGAAGTCTTAATGATAATACGGAAAGACTTTTGGTTTCTTTCCATTTCAATAGATGACACATAAAGTCCACGCATCTTTTTTTCCAAAAACTCACGCAACATTATGTCCGCTTTCAAAGCATTACGAAAATCTTTATTAGCGGAAAGCCAACGAGATTTCCAATCTCTGATAATGCCTAATCTGTGTGAATATGGATGAACGGAATGTGACATTTTATTTATTTTTTATTTTTTTCTTAACAATTTTTGGTGCTTCAATTTTTTTATTGTCAGCTTCGCTTTTAACGCCCAAAACCAAATTTATATGACTAACCCTCTTGCGAATAGGATAAGCTACTCCCCGAGCTCGTGGCATTCGGCGGTAAAGAATAGAGCCATTATCTACAGTTAAAGCTTTAACAAATAAATCATCTACCGCCAAAGAAAAATTATTTTTAGCGTTGGCAATAGCTGATTTAAGTAAAGACAAAAGTGGATCTGAAGCTCGCTTGACGGTCACGGTCAAAATATCCACTGCCTGTTCCGCTTTTTTACCTCGAATAAGTGAAGCGATTAATCTTACTTTTCGTGGTGACTGTCTATAATCATTTAATTTGGCGGTAATATTCATGTTTTCTTTTTATCTTTTTATACCTATACTCTTTTACTTCTTTGCTTCAATTGACGCCTTAGCACTTTGAGCGGCATTTATTTCTGCTTCTTTCTGTTTGGTATCAAGCTCCTTCTGCATCTTTCCACCATGACGATGGAATTTCTTGGTATGGGAAAATTCACCTAAACGATGACCCACCATATCTTCAGTAACGAGTACTTCCAAATGTTCTCGGCCATTATGCACACCAAAATTGAAACCAACCATCTCGGGAGCAATTTGACTGCGTCTAGCCCAGGTCTTTATCACCCCGGTCTCAATCGGCTTTTTTCCTTCTATTTTTTTTAGAAGTTTTTCATCCACATATGGACCTTTTTTAATTGATCGTGCCATTATTTTTTAATTAAATATGAAGCGTTATACTATCAGAATTTCACCAAAAGTCAATTACTTCTCCCCTTTATTCTTCCCCACCCGACGACGAGAAACAATCAGATGATTTGAATATTTCTTTGGAGTGCGAGACTTCTGACCCTTACCCACTTGCTTACCCCAACGAGTCTTGGCGCGTTTGATACCTCGGCCTTGTCTCTGCTCTCCTCCACCATATGGGTGGTCCACTGGATTTTGTGCCGTACCACGAACAGTTGGTCTGATACCAAGCCAGCGACTTCTTCCCGCCTTACCAATATTTATCAATTTATTTTCATTGTTGGAAACTTCACCAATACAAGCATAACAACTGTCCATCACTTTTCTTACTTCTGTTGATGGTAATTTCAAATGTGTAAATCCAGCATCATTAGCCACCACTTGGACAAAGTTCCCCCCCGCTCGGCCCAACTTTCCTCCATTACCCGGTTTAAGTTCCACATTATAAACAAAAGTACCCACCGGAATTTTCTTTAATGGCATCCGATTACCCACTTTCATTTCCGCATTTTCCGAAACAATAAATGAATCCCCTACCTTTACTGAATTTGGTAAAATTACATAACGCTTTTCCCCATCAGCATAAAAAGCCAAACCAATAAAAGCTGTCCGATTTGGATCATATTCCACCGAAACAATTTTTGCTGGCACATCAATTTTATTATAAGAAAAATCCACTTCACGAAACAATCTTTTATGTCCGCCCCCTTTATGTCTAGTGGTTAAACGACCGTAATTATTTCGGCCAACATGTCTTTTGCGACCAAAAGTCAAAGCTTTTAGTGGTTCAGAA
>CAZJFZ010000035.1:0-5580 GCA_964545745.1 uncultured Candidatus Saccharibacteria bacterium | reverse complement strand
TAATTTAAAATAATTTTAGCGGTGAAAGGCTTCCCAAACGGAAACAATAGCGGCTGTTTCCGCCCGAAGAATATTATGACCAAGAGAACAAATAGAAAATTTATTTTTCTTGAATAATTTTATTTCACTTTCACTCCAACCTCCTTCCGGACCAACAAAAGCCGCCACTTTCTGACTCTCCTCCTTTTCTAAGGAGGAGTCCTGAGTCGGCGAAGGGAGGTGGTGTGAACCGGGGCGGTTGTGTTCAAAGTCAGCTTGTGAATCACAATCCGTTTCCCCAGTATGAAAAGCGATACAAAATTTATTATTTTTTACAGCATGTGAAACAGCAATTTCTAAATCTCTAATAGGAAAAATTTCTGGTAAGACTGTCCGCCCACTTTGTTCACAGGCTTCTTTAATTATCTTTCCTAATCTTTCAAAATTTAAATCTTTTTTTTCACTTCGTTCAGAAAGCACTGGATGAATTTCCGAGACACCAATCTCTGTACACTTTTCCACCGCTAATTCAAAATTACTTTTTTTGATTAAAGATAAATAAAGAGAGATGTGATTTTGGTCAGTCAAGTAAATACCTTGATTAACTAATTTAATTTTCAAAATAACTTCTTTTTTTGTTAAAGAAATTATTTCCGCTTCATGATCAACACCGGTGCCATCAAACACGATAATTTTACTTCCAACTTTGAACCGAAAAACTTTCATTAGCTGATGAATAAGCTCACTATCGGAGATAGTTAGCTCCTCTCCTTCTATCTTTTGGACAATATAAAACCTGTGTAATCTCATGTGAAACAGTATATAGTATTTAGTTCTTTTTGTGAAACATTGATTTTTTACTTTTTTTGGTATAATATTTCCCTATGTCATATTTAATTCCCACAGTTATAGAAAAGTCACAAAACAGCGAACGCGCTTATGATATTTATTCTCGGTTATTAAAAGAAAATATTATTTTCCTTAGTGGAGTGATTGATGATGACACCGCCAATATTATTATTGCCCAACTTTTATTTTTACAGAGCGAAGATCCCAAAAAAGATATCAAACTTTATATAAATTCTCCTGGCGGTCATGTCTCGGCGGGGTTTGCTATTATTGATACCATGAATCATCTTAAAAATGATGTCTCCACTGTTTGTGTAGGAATGGCCGCTTCAATGGGAGCCGTCATCCTCGCCTCGGGAACAAAAGGTAAAAGATATTCCCTACCCAATTCTGAAATTATGATTCATCAACCCCTAGGTGGAGCACAAGGCCAAGCCACAGATATTCAAATTACCGCCAAACAAATCCTAAAGTTAAAAGAAAAATTAAACAGAATAATGGCTGAACGCACAGGCAAAACTTACGCCGAAATTGAAAAAGATGCCGACCGTGATTATTATATGTCCGCCGAAGAAGCTAAAAAATACGGAATAGTGGACAAAGTCCTATAAATAGTATAGGATTAAATTGTTATCAATTTAATTTATATGCCATTGTTTTTTATCAACTTGAAATCAAAATATTTAGAACTTGGGCAAAAACTGTCCTTATTTAGTTTTTCTATTGTAAGAATGAGAAACTAAAACTTTGTTTTCAATTACATAAAAAACGAAGCATATTCGCAAATTTATGTCATTAAAAATTGTTATGTTGCTAGCGGGAGCGGCGGGGGTGATCGGTATTGCCCTTGGTTATTTTTTGCGTCTGATTATCTCCCTAGGGAAAAAAGGTTCCATGGAATTGGAAATAAAAGGGATGATGCTTCAAGCCAAAGAGGAAGCAAAAAAAATTGTCTTGGAAGCAGAAAACAAGGCGGTTGAAACTTTAAAAGAAATCAAGAATGAAGCCAAAGAAAAAGAAGAAGCGGCCAAAGTGGTGGAGGCACGATTGATCAAAAAAGAAGACTTGTTAGACCAGAGGCAAATTGATATTGATAAGGAAGTAGAAAATATCAAGAAAAAAATTGTTGAGATAAAAGAGATTCGGGAAAAGACGGAAAAAATAGAAAATGAAAAATTAGAGCAATTACAAAAAATTGCTAATTTAAGTGTGGAGGAAGCTAAAGAAGAAATATTAAAAATGACAGAAAAAAGATACGAGGAAGATATTTTGTCTCGTATTAAAAAACTGGAAATCTTCGGCCAGGAAAAGTATGAAGATAAAGCTAAAGAAATTTTAACTACTGCTATTCAAAGATTAGGCAACTCGGTGGCATCCGATGTTATGTCCACCATCGTCAATATTCCCTCGGACGAGATGAAAGGTAAAATCATTGGTAAAGAAGGAAAGAACATTAAGGCGTTTGAACGAGTAACTGGAGTAGAAGTGATTGTGGATGATACCCCGGGTGCTATCACGATTTCCTCTTTTGATCCCGTTCGCAGGCAAGTGGCACGAGTGGCATTGGAAAATCTTTTACTTGATGGACGAATTCAACCCGTTAAAATTGAAAAGTTGGTAGAAGAAGCCAAATTAAGTATCAATAAAATTATTAAAGAAAAAGGTGAAGCGGCTGCTTATGAATGTGGCGTTTTTAATTTAGATCCACGAATTGTGGCTATCCTTGGCCGACTACATTTTAGAACGAGTTATGGTCAAAATGTTCTTCAACATTCCATTGAAATGTCCCACATTGCCGGAATGATTGCTGAAGAAATGGGGGCTAATGTCTCGGTCGCCAAGACGGGTGCCCTTTTACACGATATAGGTAAAGCGGTAGATCACGAAGTTGCCGGTACACATGTGGAAATTGGTAAAAGAATTCTTCAAAAATTTGGTGCGAGTGAAGACATCATCAAAGCTATGCAAAGCCACCATGAAGAAAGCCCTTATGAAACAGTGGAATCCATTATTGTTCAAGTGGCGGATGCTATCTCTGGTAGCCGTCCGGGAGCCAGACGAGATAATATTGAAAATTATATTAAAAGATTACAAGACTTGGAAGCACTGGCGAATTCTTTCCCGGGAGTAGAAAAATCTTATGCTTTGCAAGCTGGTCGTGAGGTCCGCATCTTTGTTACACCAGAACAAATTTCTGATTTGGAAGCCAAAGAATTGGCACAAAAAATCGCCTCTAAAATTGAAACGGACCTTAAATATCCGGGTGAAATTAAGGTTAATGTCATTCGTGAACTTCGCGTCACTGAATACGCGAGATAAAATAAGGTTTTTTGTCAACTTGCACTAAAAAACCCTTGTATTATAATAGACTGGTATAAAAAATGGTCGATAGTTAGTAATTTTATTCGTTTGTTAACGTTAACAAATAAAAAATATATGAATAAGCAAGCAATTGTTGAGGCCGTGAATGGTGTTCTTAACACCACTAAAGTGCAAGCAGAACAAGTTGTGGATAAGGTTTTTGATTCTATCGTCGATTCTCTAAAGAAAGGCGAGGAAGTGTCAATTGCCGGACTTGGTATTTTCTCCGTCAAAGCTCGCGCCGCTCGTGATGCTCGAAATCCTCGAACAGGTGAAACCGTCAAGGTTCCAGCCATGAATGTTCCAAAATTCCGCGCCGCTAAGGCATTGAAGGATGCGGTTAGGTAGAAGGTATGGGAATATAGTATGGGTATAAGTATTTAAAATATTTAATCCAATCAAAAAACCACCATAAAGGCGGTTTTTTGATTTATATCTGTGCGGGTAGGGCGAATCGAACGCCCAACCAGAGTTTGGAAAACTCTTATTTTACCATTAAACTATACCCGCAAACCTTCTAACTATTATACATATTTTTTACCAATTTCAAAACTTCCTCAAAATTATCTTCTTTCTCCACTTTCTTCCGTCGCTCAAAACCACATCCGCCCGGATGACCTGGTCGGACGGGTTTTTCACATCTATGGGTGAGTAAGTATTCCCCTTTTTCTGTTTCCACTTTTACTGGTTTCATCATTCCCCCGCAAGTAGCCAACCGATCTCCCGGATTTACATCCACATGTTTGCTCCACAGACATTTAGGGCAATGATTAGTATAGCCATCCCCCACCACCTTCTCTCCACAGTGTTCACAAATAAAATCCTCTACCTTTTTTTGAAATAATTTCGCCATAAATATAATTTGTCAACATTAAAAAGTTCTTTCTTAAGAAGAACTATGTTAGGATGTTATCATGAAAGGCAAAAATATAGAAGAAAGATTGCAGGATTACACTGAGATCCGTCAGGAAGCTCAAAAGCTTTATGCCACTTTTTCTAAGGTTTTCTGTCCAGCTCTTGGTCAACACGTTCATTTTACCTCTAATGGTTTTAATCACTTGGTATATGACGGAGCAAAGAAGGAAAGACATAAGAAAACTCAAATATTAAGGTTTGATATGTTGGAAAAGGCTAAATTTATTCTAGAAAGCTCTACTACTTATCAAGAGTTTGAAGAAAATATGGAATATCGGAGAGTAAATCGACACGGGAAATATGTTCCAATGAATTTGGTAGTTAGATCTTGGGGTTTTGTCGCGATTGTGGACAAATTTAGAGTTAAAGTTGTCGTTACTCAAGTTGGTAATAGTAAAGTAGAATTTTATAGCGTGATACCGGCTTGGTTTATAAAACAATATCGTGATATTAAAATAATAGAAAATTCTACTGGCAGAGGACTTTTGTGTGATGAAGATGAGAGTGAGACACTAAAAAACACCACTCGTGGGTGATGCTCTTTAGTGTGCCTGTCTCTAGCTCAATATTTTGGCCAGATAGAGCTGACGCCCCTCAGACACCCTTGCAGTATAATCTATCGCAAGTAAAAAAACAAGGGGTTGTGGATAACTAATAATTCATAAATTTTACAAACAAAAAACCCGAACATTTCTGCTCGGGTTGTTTTTATTTTGGTTCCGGGATGGTTGTCTCCACCCTCATCTTTTCCTCGTGAGTTCTCGTACTCCCGAAACGCCACGCTTCTGGCCTTTTCCGTGGACCGACCTATGGCTCTTCTTAAACTAGAAATAATATTTATCAATAAAGCTGTGATAGATATTTTTGAAAAATGGAATAAGGATCGGCAAAAAATTAATTTAAATATGACAGGAATAACGCCAGAACATCCCTCTACTCGGGAAAATATGCAAAAATATCCTGATGCCTTTAAAGATCTTTATTTGGCACCAATAGAAGATTATAGTTCAGATATTTCTATTGAAGTGACAAAAGAATTTGTCCGAATTGTAGATGGGCATGAATTAAAAGCCGTGATTATTGAAAACCCTAGAGTGGTTTCGGCTTTGTCACAGATTTTTAAACTAGCAAAAGAAAAGTATATAAAATAGAGATTAGAACGCTGGGAGTTTTGATCCTTACAGGATCAGTATAGGTTTCAATTCTGCCAGGATGCGTGAATACACATTTGAAAATCCCTATTTTTTTACTTCTTAAAAAATCGTCGGGGCGCCGGGATTTGAACCCGAACTGCATGCTCCCAAAGCATGTATGCTACCGTTACACCACGCCCCGATATATTTGTTAACTAAAAGATAGTAGCATAGTTTCATAATAACTCAAAATTTTTATTAAAAATAATTGCAAAATTTCTATCGGACATCATAAAGGACACTTGCCCGAATAAATTCTGATTTGGGCGGGTTGCTTAAATTA
>CAZJFZ010000034.1:0-5692 GCA_964545745.1 uncultured Candidatus Saccharibacteria bacterium | reverse complement strand
TCACAAAATATATTACACCACACGCTTCCCTTTTCCAAGGCCAGACCTTGGTTACCTCTTCAGCCACTCTTCTTCCTGACGGACAAGGAGGTTAGGAGCAAGATCGGGTTCCGCCATTATTTCCTTTATGACTTTTTCCATCCGTGTTGACTGTGAACCTTTCACTAAAATAATATCCCCTTCTTTTATAATTTCTTTAAGATACTTCCCAGCTTCCAATGATTCATCAAATTGCAAAACACTGTCAGCATCTAGCCCAGCATCAATAGCACTCTCCGCTAAAGATCGTGAACGCAAACCAACGGTCACCAAAAGGTCACAGGCAGTCGCTGATAAAAAACCAGCTTCTTTATGAGCCTCGACTGTATGCCGACCGAGTTCAAGCATATCTCCCAATACCGCAATTTTTCTATCTTTTGTTTTTAAATCTCTTAAGGTTTGAAGGGCAGAAGCCAAAGCCACCGGTGAAGAATTATAAGTATCATCAATAATTGTAGATTTTTTTATTCCCTTAATTAAATTCATTCGTCCCCTAGGAGCTAAATGTCGTGATAAATTTTCTGTGGCCTCCACCAAATTTAAACCCAAACTGATTCCCACTGCCAAGGCTGCTAAAGAAGAATAAATATTGTTAAATCCAAGTGTGCCAATAATTTTAACCGGTAAACAATTCCCCATATACTCCACTTTAAAATGAACGCCAAACGGTTCATTTGTTTCTTCGTGATAATAAATGGAATAATTTGTAGCCTTGATTTCCGCCCCCTCCATCATTCCATAAGTAATTATTTTATTGCTAGTTTTATTTTTAAAAGCAAAAACATCTTCATCATCACTGTTTAAAACAAGCACTCCATCATGTTTTAAAGCATCCACTAAATTACCTTTTTCTGCCACTACCTGTTCTTGAGATTTAAAATATTCAATATGCACCGGGACTTTAGCAAATTTGGTTATAACCACCACCTCCGGCTTGAGCCATTTGGTTATATTTTTTATGTCCCCTGGACGATCCGCTCCCACTTCTAAAACTAACCACTCGGGGTATGACTTTTTAGAGATTATAAAAGATAATCCTTGCCCCAAATTTTGTAACCATTTTAACGGATTATTCCATGCATTATTACAGCCTAAAATTGTTAATGGCACACCAATATCACTATTAAAACTTTTCTCACTCTTCCGAGCATAAAAAGATTTAGAAATAACCGAATAAATAGCATCTTTCGTAGAAGTTTTACCCACACTACCGGTCACAGCAATAATCTGGGATTGATATTTTTTAATAATCATTCTCGCTTCCCATTCTAGAGCTTTGGCTATAATTTTTTTAAATATGTTTTTCATTTTTTAACTTATTTTTACCTATCAGGGACAATATTATAATAATTTATTAAAAACTTCACAGTTTCAACAAATGGATTGGTCAGGGTTTGAGAGGCAAAATCTATCCCCTGTGGTTCAACTGTATAAAGAAAGATTAGGAATCTAGGCTGGTAAGACGGAAAATAACCAAAAAAGGAATGTAGCCAACGATCATCATAATACCCCCCGCCCGGTTTGGCAATCTGGGCCGTTCCGGTTTTGGCCGCCACACTATAATTCGGCAACTTAACTTTTCCATTAGCCAAAGCTTTATCCACCACCACCGTAAGCATCCGTGATATTTCCTCAGAAGTTTCCTTTTTCAAAACTTGTTTGGCCTCATTAATATAAGAAATATTATTAAAAAGACCAGAAGTATAATTTATCCGCTTCACAATATGAGGAACAATGAGCTTACCACCATTAGCCAAGACCGACAAGGCTCGAACGGTTTCAATTGGCGTCATAGAAATCCCCTGACCAAAAGAAGCAGTAGCGTATTCAATATCCCGTGGACTGTTTAAGTTTTCCAAACGACCATGATTTTCATTTGGTAAATCAATCCCCGTTTCTTCATCCAAACCATAACGGCGCATATAATCCGCAAAATTATCTTTTCCCATCTTACTGACTACAAAAGAGGCTCCAATATTCAAAGACTGATTTAAAACCTCTTGCATATTTATGGTACCATGAGCTTTTTTGTCATAGTTATAAATTGTATAAGTATCCAAAGTCAACGAACCAGTATCAGTATATTTTGTCTCCGCTGTTACCACTCCAGAATCAAGCCCTGCTGCCATAGTCAGTGGTTTTATAATAGAGCCCATTTCATAGAGACCGCTAATAAGAGGATTGTTAAAAATACTCAAATCTTTTTCCTCGCCAAATTTATTTAAATTAAATGACGGGGCCAAGGCCATGCCATATATTTCTCCAGTATTTGGATCAATAATAATTCCACCAGTTAATTTAGAAGTGTATTTCTCAGATATTTCACTCACTTTTTTTTCTAAAAAAGTCTGAACCATTGGCTCAATGGTGGTGATGATTTCTCCTTCTTTTTGAAAATCAGCACTAATTGTTTGTTTGATATTAGAAAAAATTTCCGCAAAAAAATTTACATACGCCTGATTATTTTTTCGAAGTAAAACATCTTCATAATATTTTTCCAGACCATACCGACCAACCAAATTATCCCCATCATAACCAACAAAACCCAAAGTCTGAGCAGCCAAAGTTTCACCCGGATAAAAACGCCACCGTTCTTTTTGAATTTGTAAACCGGGAATTTTTAAAATTTCAACTTTTTTCATCAACTCTTCTGGTACTCGCTCGGCAATCTTTTGATAAACACTTTTTTTTTGACTAGCCTTAAAATAAAACCAGTCTGGATCAAGCGATAATATTTTAGAAAGGCTTTCATAAATCAACACGGGATCAGTAATTTTTTGCGGATTTATGGCTAAATTATAACCCGTAGACAAAGAGGCTGCCCCTAAAAGCGAGCCATCTCTATTTTGAAAAAATATCCCCCCCCGATCAAAAAGATTGTTTAATGGAGAAACATATTGTCGATCTGCCTTATCCACAAATTCCGAACCGTGAATAATCTGGATAAAATAGAGTTTAAGACACAAAACTAAAGCAAAAAACAGAAAACAGAAAAAGATAAATCTTATTCTGTTCTTTTCACGATTAGGATTCATAGATTATTAAAGGGCGGGTGTAACCAAAGACAGACCAGAAGTTTGGGTATTTTTTGTTACAAATTTTTGATTGGTCGCTGTCACAAAACCAAGATTTTGAGCTAATTCTGGCGTAATATTATTTTTAACCTTAAGGTATTGGGATTCTAAATCTAAAACCCGCGAATTTAGACTGGCAAGGTCACTTTCCATAGTTTGTCTAGTCACAATATTTACAATTGCTCCACGAACAAAATAACCATAAGAAAAAAGGCTAAAAGCAAATAAACCGACAAAAAACCAGAACCAAATCTTTAATGGCTCTCGATTATTTATTCTTTTTTCTTTTTTCTTTAACATTTTTCTATAATTCTTAATTTAGCACTTCTTGATCTGGGGTTTTTAATTATTTCTTCTTTACTGGCAATAATTGGTTTTTTATTTATTAAGATAGCTTTCTTTTCCTTTATTTTATCTCTAAAAAAATTTTTAACGATCCGATCTTCTCCACTATGAAAGGAAATTATTGACATTCTTCCCCCGGTACTCAAACAATCAAAACCTTTTCTTAAACCGTCCTTCAGTGCCTCCATTTCATCATTGACTGCCATTCGGATCGCTTGAAATGTTTTGGTAGCAAAATGTGTTTTTCCTTTTCTATAACCGGCCGGTACAGCTTGCCTCATAATTTCCACTAATTCCGCAGTTGTCTTAATCTCCTTTTCTTTTCTCGCTTCCACAATTTTCTTAGCAATCCTCTTGGCATACCGTTCATCGGCATAACCATAAATAATATCCGCCAAAGTCTGTTCTCCCCATTCATTCAAAATTGTTTGGGCGGTCACCACTGGATTTTCTTCGGGCTTAACAAAAGTCATAAACAACGGTTCTTCTTTCTGAAAAGAAAACCCTCGTCCACTTTCATCCAACTGATTGGAACTTAGACCCAAGTCTAAAATTATGCCCTGCACTTTTTCTACTTTCTGTTCCGCCAAAACTTTATCCATATTTCTAAAATCAGAAAGAGTTAGTGAATAATCCGCTCCTACATTTTTCAATCTGACTTCCGCTCTCTTTAAAGCTTCACTGTCTTTATCCACCGCAATAATTTTTACTTTTGGGCCAAATTTTTCTGCCACGAGGACACTGTGTCCACCACCACCCAGAGTGCCGTCAAAAAGAGTATCCCCCGCTTTGAGATTAAGTCCATCCACTGTTTCTTTTAAAAGAACTGATTCGTGTATCATAGGCTATAACATTCCGGCATTACCAAGCTTTTCCGCCAATTGATCCGCACCCTTTTCCACCACCTTCTTATACTCCTGCCAAGCTCCCTCATTCCAGATTTCCACTCGATCCTGCACCCCAATCAACGCCACTTTACCTTTCAAACTTGCTTTCTCTACCAAAAAATCCGGCACGAGCATTCGGCCCAAAGCATCCACTTCCACTTCTGTTGCCGAACCAAACATATAACGGTTAAAACTTCTATTATCCGCCCGAAATATATTTGACTCAGACAGTTTGGCGGAAATATTTTTCCATTGACTCATCGTAAAAATAAAAAGACAATTATCCAATCCCGAGGTCAGTACAATTTTCTTTCCCATTTCTTTACGAAATTTTACCGGCAAGGAGAGCCTTTTCTTTTCATCTATGGTGTGAATATATTCGCCAATTAACATTTTATTAGTTGTGAAGAAAAGTGTTTTTAAATTCTCATACCACTTTATTCCACTTATCTACTATTTTATAACACTTCATTCCACTACACAAGCAAAATCTCCACTTCCCTGTGGATAACTTTCTCTTTTCACACACAACAAAAAAGCCCTGTGGCTAAGGGCTTTTTTGTTTAAAACTTCTTATTTCTTCGGTCTTAGCAAGGGAAAAATTTGGCAGTCACGGAGGGGTTTGTTGGCGAGGAAGCTAAAAAGCCGTTCTGAGAGACCAAAACCAAACGAAGGTGGCATACCGTACTCCAAGGCTTCCACAAATTCATTATCAGTCATTTGGGCCTCCAAGTCCCCCTCTTCTCGCAATTTAGCTTGCTCTTTAAATCGTTCCATTTGATCTAGCGGATCATTTAATTCAGAGAAACCTTTACCCATTTCCGAACCAGCAAGAATTACTTGGAACCTCTCCACCAAGTTTGGATTGCTTTCCATTCTTTTAGCCAAGGGTTCCATCATCACCGGCACATTTATAAGAAATCCCGGACCAGCAATCTGCTTACGACAATATTTCCACAAATTATCAATTCCTCGATTCAAATTAAAACCATCTTTTTTATCATAATCTACTTTCAATTCCTGCAATTTCTTTTCAATAGTTTTTAAATCGGATTTGGTAATATCCACCCCCGTCATCTTTTTTATCATTTCCGTATAATCATAAACTTCCCATTTTTTTTCTAAATCAATGTCAAAATTCTTTATTTTAAATTTTAAAGTGTTAAAAGTTTTTTCTGCTACAAACTTATACATTTCCTCTACAAATTTCATTCCTTCTTCATAATTAGAATAAGCTTGATAACATTCCATCTGCGTATAATCCTGCAAATGTTCCGCATCCATTCCTTCATTTCTAAAAATTCGACCAATTTCAAAAACTTTGGGGAAACCAGCTACCATCAGTCT
>CAZJFZ010000033.1:5795-6197 GCA_964545745.1 uncultured Candidatus Saccharibacteria bacterium | reverse complement strand
ATCAGTTCCTCCTGTTTCACCTTTACAATTCCATTGTGAATAACCGGGAGCATCAGAAACATCCTCAAAAGTACCAGAAACACAAGCATTAGAAGTTTGACCACAAATTCCATTAATAGGATTGACGGTAATATTCCAAGTAGGAGAATAGCCAGCTAATTTTAATGGAGTTTTTGATGGATCTGAGGTCGCACCCCCATCAGTTGATACGGGATACACGGTAGTCAACCCAGGCCCCCATACTGCTTGAGCCCCAGGAGAATTAATTTTCGTCAAAAAGATATCAGTTTGTCCAAAATTTTTAGTAATAGTAGCTACCCCCGGACCAATAGCTGTACAAGAACTACCACCACAGGTCATCACTGCTGAATCGGATGAGATAAGAGATTCCGTTATTGGACC
>CAZJFZ010000033.1:0-5785 GCA_964545745.1 uncultured Candidatus Saccharibacteria bacterium | reverse complement strand
AATATTAAAGATCCAGTATAGTTATTGGTAGAAAAATCCAGGCTAATTCCACAAAAAGGAGAATCATATCCACCACCGTCATAGACAAACTCACAAGTAGAAGATGAGGTAACATTCAGACTCTCGCCAACAGTTAAGGTTGTTGGGCCAACCAATGTAGCTGAGTAAGTCAATGAAATATTATCCCCCATTACTGGGTCCCAGTCACCACTAGCTAAACGATAAATAACCGTCCGCCCTGATCGCGTTTCACTCTTGGTCTTTCCGTCCGCGGAAACTGTTTCCGCTCCCACTTTATTTACTCCAATAAAAATCACCCAAGCTAAGACAACAAGAGAAAAAACTGTTAACAAAATAAACAAAATAATAAAAATCTTACGCCAAGTAGATTGTTTTATAAATCTAGTGGTAAGAGATAAACCAAGTAAAGAAATTAAAATCAAAATTATTGCCCAGAAAATAACTGTTTTATTCACTGTATTTCCGGTCAATAATTCACACTTGGCTGATTTTAAGGAAGAACAATCATAATCAATCTGATAACTATCAGTTAGTTTCCCATTGTCAAAAAGTTCGGCTTTCAAATTTAAGAAAGTATAATCTTTACCAGCCGTAAAATTCGCCACCGCTCCATTCATATTTGAACCAAATGATCCAGTATACTCACCTTTAGCCACGCTATTACCATTTTTATCTGTTAATGATAAAACTAATTTACTGCTACTGGCCACCCCATAAACAGTGTGAAAGCAAGAAAATAAATTGGCACTATCCCCCTTAGTCAAAGGAAAAGCGGTAATCGCTGGATAATTTATTCTCGCTTTTTCAATATTAGAAGTGGTTCTAATATTTACCATTGACGAAGCATCGCCAACAGTAGCTTTTATTCTCAAATAGTAAACCGACTTTTCTGATTTAGAAATAGTATAAGTAAGATTTTTAGAAGATTTAGCTGGCACTGTCACCATTTCCACTTTACTATCTAATTTATCGGCCGGATCCAAACTATCCCAATAATACAAATCATAATTAACACTTACTTTTATTTCTTTATCAGTAAAGTTTTTAACTGGTTGAACAATTTCAATTTTTTCTCCTTCCTTTGGTGCTGGCCATTGACCAATATGATTATACTTAATTCCGTTAACTTTTGTTGTCGTTCTGTCTAAAACAAATTCTGTTTCTTTAATATTATTTATTTTGAAATTGGAAAAACCAACAATAATTTCATTGGTAAAAGGCAATCCACCTAGGTTAAACTTCTTACCAACAGAGAAAAAATAATCAGCACGATAATCACCAACACCTAGATCTTTAGGCACTGTCCAAGAAAAAATAACTGGTAAGGAAGAAGAAGCGTCCACAGAAACATTAGATACCGCCATTATTTCATCCACCGCATTGTGTCCATCATGAATATAATAAGGATTTTGTTTGCCAATTCTTACAAAAACATTTCCGTCTACCACTGGATAATTATTTTGATTAATTATGTTACCAACAAAATTTATTGTTTCGCCGGCATTATAACTTCCCTTTTCTGGTCCAACACTGACTTGCACACTTTGGAATTTATACAGACCCGGAGAAAAACAATCTGTTGGTTCTAGTTTACTTACAACTTCAGTACTTTGAGCAAAAACAGTATTAAAAGAAACTAGAGCGCCAAGAAAAACAAAAGTTAGAACTAAGAGAGAAGAGAGAAGTTTTTTCATTTTTTAATAAATTAATTAATAATAAATAGCGAATAAAATAAATTTACTGTCCTATAAATTATACCACCAGCTAACTTGACAAGCAAATTAGATTTGCTATACTTATCAAGTGATGTAGTTCGCCCAAAAGCGGACTTATTTTTTACAAAATAACAAACAAAATTTATGGTAGACCTAAAAGTATTAAACGCCGTTTTAGAACAATTAGAACAAGAAAGGGGCGTCCCAAAAGAAAAGATGCTAGAGGCAATTGGTTTATCTTTAGCCACAGCTTATAAAAAGGAATATGGAAAAAGAGGGCAAATTGTCCGTGCTAAATTTGATATAAACACTGGTCAAACAGAGTTTGAACAGGTCAAAACCGTAGTAGAAAAAGACCAAGTTATTATGCGAGAAGAGGGTGAAGTAGAAAAATACAAAAAAGATGGTTTCAACCATAAAACAGCCAATAAAGCTAGTGATGTAGAAGAAATGGATGGTGAATTAGTTTATTTTAATCCCGAACATCATATTTTACTGGAAGATGCTAAAAAAATAAAAAAGGGAGTGTCCGTGGGTGAAGAAATTATTTTCCCTTTAGAAGCCAAAGAAGATTTCAGCCGAATTGCCGCCCAAACTGCTAAACAAGTCATTATTCAGAAGCTCCGTGAAGCGGAAAAGGTCTCCGTCCTTGGTGAATATGGTAAAAAAGAAGGTGAGATTGTCACTGGTTCCGTTCAAAGAATGGAACGAGGCAATATTTTTATTGATATGGGACGCGCCACCGCCATTTTACCTTATGAAGAGCAAATTCCCGGTGAAAAATATCAGCAAGGCGAGCGAGTTCGTGCTTATTTGTATCGGGTAGAAGAAACTCCTAAAGGTATTTTCTTAAAACTCTCCCGCTCTCATCCTAAATTCTTAGAAGAATTATTTAAAATCGAAGCCCCAGAAATCGCCAGTGGCACGGTCACTATGAAAGCTATCGCCCGTGAAGCTGGTTCTCGTTCTAAAGTAGCGGTGGAATCCAAAGATGATCATATTGATCCCGTTGGTTCACTTGTTGGTCAACGCGGAGTGCGTGTGGCTACTGTGATGAGTGAATTAGGTGGAGAAAAAATAGATATTATTGAATGGTCAGCTGATCCAAAGAGATTTTTGGAGGATGCCCTTTCTCCTGCCAAAATATTAAATGTGGAAATTGATGAAACAGAAAAGAAGGCCGTGGTAGAAGTGTCCCCTGATCAACAGTCCCTTGCCATTGGTAAAGGTGGCCAAAATGTCCGCCTCGCCGCCAAGCTCACCGGCTGGAAAATAGATATTCATTCCACAGTGGCCCCAATTTCCCCTGATTCTCTTACTTCTGAAGAAACTTCCGTCCAAGGTTAAACCTTAAACTTTTTTCCATTAGCTTGTTCCAAAATTTCCAAAGTCGCCAAAACTGATGGATTATTTGACTTTAATAAGATTAATCTATCACCAAATTTTTCTAATAATTTAGATAGGAACTCATCACCCCATGACGGGGAAAAAGTGACAACACCAGTAAAATCTATCTCTATCATTTCATTTACCGATACATCTTTAAAAGATGGCAAAAAAGCGGAAAAGGCTTCCCGTCCAGACTGACGAGAAATAAGCATAGTACCAAACTTTTTCAATTCAATTTTCATATACTTTGATTAAGTTAAAATCTTATTAAAACCAAACACCCTCTGATCGAAATATCAGATTTGATAATTGATAAAGGACTTTCCTTAGAAACTTTGAGTTCAGCATTACCACTTTTGAAAAAAAGTTTCATATCATTTCTTTCCACCACTTTTCTAACGAATTTCAGTCCGTTCCCCCTTTCTTCTGGTGCTCGTCCAGAGATAATTTCCGTAAAAGCCACAATCAAAGCACTGCTGTCATCAACTAATTCTGGCTTAACTTGTTTAAGAGTTTGCAATACTCCTTGCCCACGATCAGCTAAAATAATTTGTCTTTTACTTAAATCAAAGCCAAAAAATACTCCCGGTTCATCCGGCCAATTACCTAAATTATGATCAAAAGAATTATTTCCTATTTCTCCCGCTATCGCCACAACCAAAGAAAAATTATTCTTAAGATTTTTATCAGAAGTTAAAGATAATTCATTGCTCATTTTGATCAATCTTGCCTGAAAGGTGGAACTATCCGAACAGTAAAATTGAACTGATATTTCAGTTTTATTTGAAACCCAATTTTTTGCCAATTTAAAAATATCATTGGAATAATTTTCAATTTGTTCCTTTGAATAATATCGATGCCCTCCTTCCGAACGGACAGATTTTAGCTGTCCTTTTTCGTCCCATCTTCGAAGAGTGTCAATAGAAACATCTAAAAGTTTTGCCGCTTCACTAATTGTTATTAATTCTCTATCCATAGAAGTATACTAACATAAGATATAAATCTATGCAAGTAAACATCAAAACTAGGTATAATAATTAAAAACTATGCAATGTTAACTTTAAACAAGGTTAAACCTTAGTCTCGGACAAGGCGAGGCCTTGTCCGAGTTAGCCATATTTTGGGAGTTTTAACCTCTTTCTTGTCTTTAGTAGAGTATAGGGGTAGTCCAAAAGTTGTGTTAATTATAAAAATCCGCTATAGTATTTCTCATTATTAGAAGTTTATTAATTAACCACTTTAAATATGAACGGATACATTTGGTTTGCTCTTATCGCTTCGCTCGTCGCTATTATTTACGGTCTAGTTCTCGCTAAAATAATTTTAAAGAAAAGTCCCGGTAATGCTCGCATGCAAGAAATTGCCAAAGCCATTCAGGAAGGTGCTTCCGCTTATTTAAATAAACAATACAAAACAATTGGTATTATCGCTGTAATTCTATTTTTGATAATTGGTTTTATACCAAAGCTTGGTTGGACAATGGCTATTGGTTTTCTCGTCGGTGCCGTCCTATCTGCTCTCGCCGGTTATATTGGTATGAATGTTTCTGTCCGAGCTAATGTGCGAACTACCGAAGCCGCTCGAGGAGGTCTTGCCCCCGCTCTTTCTCTCGCTTTTAAAGGTGGAACGGTCACTGGTCTCTTGGTAGTTGGCTTGGCTCTACTTGGAGTAACTGTCTTTTATGCTATTACCGATAGCGTCACAGCTCTTGTTGGTCTAGGTTTTGGTGCTTCTCTTATTTCTGTTTTTGCCAGACTAGGTGGAGGAATCTTTACCAAAGCCGCCGATGTGGGTGCTGATTTGGTTGGTAAAATTGAAGCGGGTATTCCTGAAGATGATCCACGAAATCCCGGAGTAATTGCGGACAATGTGGGTGACAATGTGGGTGATTGTGCTGGTATGGCCGCCGACCTTTTTGAAACTTACGCAGTTACTTCTGTAGCCACGATGCTTTTGGGCTCCCTTTTATTTAAAGATTTTTCTGGAGCTATTTTGTATCCGCTCGCGATTGGTGGTATTGCCATTTTTGCTTCCATTATCGGCACTTGGTTTGTTCGTCTTAGTAAAAATCAAAATATAATGGGTGCACTTTATAAAGGATTGATTGTCTCTGGTATTTTAGCGGCTGTTGCTTTTTATCCTATCACCAAAATGCTGATGAGTGGTCAAGATAAATATTCTGTTTCCGCTCTCTTTATTTGTTCTCTCGTTGGTCTTTTGGTCACTGGCGCTTTAGTGGTTATTACCGAGTACTTTACTTCCACGAAATATTCTCCAGTCCAGTCTATTGCCAAGGCTTCCCTCTCCGGTCATGGCACTAATGTGATTCAAGGTCTAGCTATCTCGATGAAATCAACCGCATGGCCGTTAATCACTATTGTTTTGGGAATTTTAATTACTTATTATTTTGGTGGACTTTATGGTATTGCTGTAGCGGCTATGTCTATGCTTTCTATGACCGGTATTATTGTGGCGATTGATGCTTATGGTCCAATCACCGATAATGCCGGTGGTATTGCGGAAATGGCGGAATTACCAAAGGAAATTCGCGATGTCACTGATCCTCTAGACGCAGTTGGTAATACCACCAAAGCCGTCACCAAAGGTTATGCCATCGGTTCCGCTGGTCTAGCTGCTCTTGTCCTTTTTGCTTCTTATAC
>CAZJFZ010000032.1:0-7046 GCA_964545745.1 uncultured Candidatus Saccharibacteria bacterium | reverse complement strand
CCCAGATAATTATATTTAATCCAATAACCAGCTTCTTTTAAGAAAATTTTATTAAAAACTGGCTGACTAGAAATAATAAGATCTTTTTCTTTTTTATTTTCCTTTATAAAATTATAGGCTTTTGTCCAGTTTGGTTGTGGGGTGTAAACATAATAAGGGCGACTAGCTAACTTACTTTGGTCGTCAGCTTCCAAATAATAATGACTTTGAGGAATAAAAACTCCATTGGTTAAGACAAAGAGACTGAAAATAATTAGACCAAAAGAAACTTTTCCAAAGCGAAATTTTATATCATCTAGGATATTTAAAAAGCCAATAGAACCTAGGATGAAGATTATTGGTGTTAGATGAAATAAATAACGATAATTGACGATATTGGTAAAAAAGGAAAAGAAAATAAGATAAAGACCAAGAACGAATAATAAAAAGGTTATTTCTTTTTTGTAAGGATTATCTTTTTTGAAAAAAGCGAGAATGACTAAAGGCATAAAAAGCCAGTAAGTACGAAGATAAAAACTTAGGTAATAAGGCAGGATATAAAAAAGTTGTGGTTTTACAGGAAAGAGGGTTAACAAATTAATACCGGTCAAAATAGTGGTGATTAAAAGTATTATAATTTCAACTAAAAATACAATTAAGATTTTTTTCCAGTTAAATTTTTTTTGAATAAAAATTTGGTCAATTAAAATCCATCCTAGAAAGATAAAAAATAATAGATAACCAAGCGGATAAGTAAAACTAGCGAGAAGAGTGAAGATAAGAGTCAAGCTGAAATTTGAATACTTATTTTTATCTGAGTATAAAAATTTATAAAAAAAATATAAAGCTAGCCAAAAGACAAATAAAAATAGAGTATAAAAACGAGCTTGTCTAGACCATGCAATTTGTAAATAAGAGAAGGTAATCAAAAAAGATGATAACAAGGCAGCTTTTCTGTTAAAAAGTCTTTTGGTAATGAAAAAGATTAAAATAATAAAAGCTAGACCGATGATGGCCGAAAAAAGACGATAAACCGTTGGAGATCCACCAAATATTTTAGTTAAGAGAGCGGTGGGATAGCAATAAGTAAGACAAGGGTAATTTTGTCCAGAATCTAGGATGGTGGAACCATGTTCGGTCACGGAAAGAACGGCATTTATGGTGTAACCTTCATCCATCCAATATGATTGATCTGACAAATGGTAAAAACGTAATAAACCGCCCCATAAAAGAAGACCTAAAAGAAAAATACATATCCAGCGAGAAGCTATTTGAGAGTTTATTTTATGACTTAAATATGATATAGACATAATATTTCCTGTTTTTATTTTCGGAATGTGTTATTATTATAGCATGTTTGGACAAGTTTAAGGGTATGAAAAAATATTTTATAACAATTATTATTTTGGCATTTATAACCAGTCTTTCTTCTTTTGGTTTGGGAGATGCTTTTGGTTATGGTGGCAGACATCGTCCACCGACAGATCCAGGTATTATTGTTCCTCCACTAGCTGAACCGGAAAATCCTCCTACTGATCCGGAAATTATCATTCTACCACCAGTTGAACCTGAGAATCCTACTACGGAACCAAGTATTATTCCTATCTCACTTGATGAAGAAACAGATATTACTATTCCTAATATTAAAGAAATTGACTTTAAACCAATAGAAAAAAAAGTTTCTAGTCCTGTTTCTTTTTCTTCTATCTTGAAAAATATAACTCCGGATGAAGTTGTTTCCGAAGCACGAAAGATTGTGGATAGTCCAGTAGGGTCAGCAGTAACAAAAACCGTTACCACCGCCGGCGTAGTGGGAGGTGGGGTGGCGGTTTCGACCATGGCTTTTAATGGGGTAGCGGTGGCAGACTTTGCTTCTCTTCCTTTTAAGCTTTGGGGATTATTATTGAGTGCTTTAGGTTTAAAAAAGAGAAATAGACCGTGGGGTACGGTTTATGACAGTATTACCAAGCAACCAATTGATCCAGCTTATGTTATGCTTAAAAAAGTTGGTAGTAAAGAAGAAAATATGTCCATTACGGACTTGGATGGGCGATATGGCTTTTTTGTCACACCGGGAAAATATATTTTATCTGCTAACAAAACAAACTATACTTTCCCTTCAAAAAGATTAGTTGGTAAAACGGCGGATGCTTTATATGGTAATCTTTATTTTGGTGAAGAGCTGGATATTCAGACTGTTGGTGCTTTGATTAGTAAAAATATTCCGCTGGATCCTGATAAATTTGATTGGAATGAGTTTACCAAAGGCAAAAAGAAATTAATGAGATTTTATTCCAAGAGAGAAAAGTTCATTAGAATTTTGACCGATTGGATATTTCGTTTAGGCTTGGTTGTTTCGGTGGTGTCATTATTTTTAGTACCAGCTCCGTATAATTTGATTATTTTTGGCTTGTATGTTTTGCTAACCATCCTCAGAAAATTTGGCCTGAAACAGAAGGCTCTTGGATCACTTACGGAAAAAGATGGTAGTCCTTTGTCTTTTGCAATTGTCAGAGTCTTGGATGCGGAATTAAATACAGAAATTGTGAACAAAGTGGCGGATAAAATTGGTCGGTATTATTGTTTGGTTCCTAAAGGTAAATATTATGTTAAAGTAGAAAAGAAAAATGATGATGAAAGTTACTCCACTATTTATACTTCCAGTATTTTTGATGCGGAAAATGGGATGGTGAATAAGAATTTTGTTGTTTAGTTCAGTCTCTTTTTTACTCAGGCCTTGCTTTTTTGTTAAAAATAGTGCATACTTTATTCATAATAATTTAATGTCTCAAAAGCTCGAGACCAATAAAAAAATGGCAGATTTTAGACCAAGAGGGGGAAATCGTTTTGGTGGAGGAAGTAGAGGTGGTTTTGGTGGGCGTAATAGCCGATCTAGTTTTGGTCAGAAAAATTTTCGCGGGGAAGGTGATCGTGGTCCAGTAATGATGCATAAGGCTATTTGTGATGAATGTAAAAAGCCTTGCGATGTACCTTTTAAGCCAACTGATGGTAAGCCTGTATATTGTAAAGCTTGTTTTGATAGTAAAAAAGGAGTAGTGAGTGATCGTGGAGGGGATAGATTTCCTCGTAAGAGTTTTGGTGATTATAAAACTCCACCACGAACGGATTTTGGTAATGATATAAATAAGGTCAGTGGGAGTGAAATAAAAAAGCAGATTGAAGTCTTGAATGGTAAGATTGATAAGTTGATTAAAGTAATAGAAGAGATGAATATTCAAAAGCCAGTTAAAAAGGTCGCAAAAGTTAAAAAAGTTAATAAAAAATAAAATGGCAAAAAGAGCTGCTCAAGATATTAAAAATAAAACTTCTCGTTCACACAAAACCAAAAAGCGTTTGGTAGCAAAATATGCTCGCTTGGCTTTGAAAAAGACTTGTTGTTGTGGAAAATAAATAAAAGATTAATGAAGGGTGACTTTACTTATCCCCAGCATTAATATGAGACCAAGTAAAAACCATATCAAGTGTTTTGTGACATGTCTTTTAGTTGTGGATGTTTTTATAGAATGGGGGATTAAGTCTTGAATAATTACCATAAGGAAAGAACCGGAAGCCAAACCAAGTAAGGGGACTTCAAAGACTTTAAAGGTTTCTAACAAGAAAAATCCACCAAGTGAGCCAATAAGAATAGTGGCGGAAGTGGAGAAGTTAATGATTAAAGCTTTTTTGTTTGTATAGCCAGCTTCTTTTAAAACAAAAAACTCGGATATTTCTTGAATTATTTCATGAATAAAAATACTGAAGGTCGCCACTATTCCAAGAGCGGAGCTGACAGTAAAGGCGGTTACCAAAAGTAAACCATCAGCAATATTGTGTATTCCGTCACTTATGATTATTTTTCTGGCGTCAATTGCTGAATGAATATGAACTTCTGTTTCATTGTCGTGGTGATGGTGAAAAGTGGGGAGTAATTTAAAAATTAACCAAATACCAAATATTCCAATGAAAATCCATAACAAGCCAATTTGAATAGTGGAGGCCTTTTCCATGGTCTCTAAAATCAAGTTATAAGAAATAAAAAGAAAAACACCAGCCGAAAAACTGACTAGGAAGTGCAAATTTTTTTCAATCAATTGACCCAGTTTTTTCCAAACGGAAATCACTCCAATAAGAGAAGCCAACATTATTATCAGGGAAGAAATAAGTATATTGAACATAGTATGTATATTAAAGCTTATTGTAACATGATGATACTTTACAAATGGGGGATTTTATAGTGGAAATAAGTTATCCACAGTTTTTTGCTTGACGGTGAACGAGCGTTCACTTATACTGTAAACATATTAATCAGAGGACAAGGACTGACCTTGTCAGACGGGAGAAAAGGTCAGTCCTTGTCCACAATAACAAATAAAACTATGAGTAAATTTATTTTAGAGAAGAATATCAAGTCGGAGCTAAAGAGGATTAATGATGTTATTGATTTAAAAATTATCAGAGGCATACCTTATCGGCGTGAAGCTCTCCGTCATCGTTTCTTGCTTTACCGATTGGTTGATTTACATCGTTTGTCCAAGTTTCATTCTAATTGGTTTCAGCGGTCGGTGAATGTCGTTGCCACTTTTCTGTTATAATGGTTTGACATACTCACCATAAATAATATATATGTTAGATAAATATAAGAACAAAATAATTTCTTTTTACAAAACTCATAAGCGGATGCCGGTTTATACGGAGATTATGCAATTGGTTGGTTTTAAGTCCAAAAATGCTGTGTCCAAACTCGTTCATAAATTGATTGACGAGGGAGTGTTGGATAAAGATTCTAGTGGTCATCTTATTCCGAACAAATTACTTGGAGAAGTGCCCGTACTTGGTTTAGTGGAGGCTGGTTTTCCTACTGAAGCCGAAGAAAGTCTTTTAGACACAATGAACATTGATGATTATTTAATTCAAAATAAAGATTCTTCTTATTTATTGGAAGTAAAAGGGGAATCAATGATTGACGCGGGTATTCATGAGGGAGATATGGTGATTGCGGAAAGAATTAATCAACCCGGCCTAGCTAATCGTGAAGTTAAAGACGGGGACATCGTTATCGCTTTGGTTGATGGTAATTCCACAATGAAATATTATCGAAAACGCCATGGTAAAGTATATTTAGAACCTGCCAATAAAGCTTTTCCCCTCATTTATCCCGAATCTTCTCTTGAAATCACCGCCATTGTCAAAGGGGTGATTCGGAAGTATTAAATATATCAAATAGTATTTAATTTTGTTATAATGATTGTCATGCAAAAATTTTAAATACTTAATTTATGAAAAGAAAAAACTGGACACACGAAGAATTGATTGTTGCTTTTAACCTTTATTGCAAAATTTCTTTTAGTAAAATCAATTATCATAACGAACAGATTATAAAACTTTCGAAGGCAATTGGAAGAACACCATCAGCAGTTGCGTGGAAATTGGTAAATTTTGCTAGTTTTGATCCAACACTTAAAGCTAGAAATATAAAAGGAGCAAGCAATACAGGAAAATTAGATAAGATAGTTTTTGATGAGTTCTATCACGACTGGGATACATTAGCATACGAAAGTGAAATACTTCTTGCAAAATTTTTAAATCAAAAAATTGAATTGGGTGACGAACAGGAAATTGAGAAGATTATTTTGAAAGAAGGAAAAACAAGAGAAGCAGTTGTAAAAATAAGAGTAAATCAATCATTTTTTCGTAGTGCAGTTCTCGCTTCTTACGATAATAAATGTTGTATTACTGGAATTCCATTGACAGAATTATTAATTGCGAGCCACATTATCCCGTGGTCGAAAGATGAGAAAAATCGACTTAACCCTGAAAATGGTTTATGTCTTAATTCTTTGCATGACAGAGCATTCGACAAAGGACTTATTACGATTGATGCCAATTATAAAATCAGAGTTTCAAAATCAGTAGCTGTATATAGGAATGAAATGAACATCCAAAAGTTTTTCTATGATTTTGAAGGGAAACAGATAGAATTACCGAAAAGATTTTTGCCGAACAAAGATTTTCTTGCTTATCATTATAAAGAAATTTTTGTAAAATAAAAAGATGATTACCAAAAAAGAATTATATAAAATAGTAGAATATGCCATTGAATTTGCTTTACAGACTAAAGAGAATTTGAACATATCAAGAGCCGAGTATCGACATGGAATTGCTGATATGGTTTTGAAATTTATTGAAGTAAATAAGCAAATTCCTGAAAATGATATAGATGAATTCATCAGAAACTTCTTGAAGAAAGATCTAAGCGTCTAATATATAGAGTAAATAATGAAAGATTGTCTATCACAAGTTATAATAAAAGATATGAAATTCAGAATATTGAGCAAAGAAAGAAATATTTAGTCTTTCATAGAAAAAACATTTTAAAAATATAATTCCTTTTAGGAAAAGGTAGTCTTTATTTAAGTATTATAAAAATTTAAAAATAAAGTTAAATCTTAAAATATTATGATAAAACTAGACGAAAAAGACTTTAAAACACTCCAAGATGGATTAGATGCTTTAGTAGAAAAAGGCAAGAGTGAAGATAAAAAAGAAAATAAGAAACGTTTAAAACGTGTAAAAGAAGCGGAAGATGCACTAATAACTATCGGGACATATTGAATCACGGCTGGTACTCTTGGATAAAAGACATTTTTCTTGTTATAATAATGGTATGGAAGGGCTATCTGAACATTTTAATGAAGCAAATATTGAGCGACCAAAGTGGCGTTATACTTATTCTTCTGGTGATAAAAGCGCTGGTCGCCCGGTGGTTTTTGAATGTAAGGCTTCTGATGATCTAGAAGCTGATGAGCTGTATCAGAAATTTAAAGAAGAAAAAGGCCTAAAATTAAGTGAAAGTGATATAAGACGCAGTGCAGTTAGGATTTGATGTCACTTTTAAAGTTAATAATGATTCCTATCTTTTAAATAATCACAGGTTTTAGACTATCCTTACTATTTAGATTATCTATAATTTTGAAACTGACAGTTTGACCGGCGGTTAATTGATCACGGATTATTAAATCAGCCAAATGCTGTTCAATGGTGTCTTGGATCAATCTATTCATTGGGCG
>CAZJFZ010000031.1:0-7049 GCA_964545745.1 uncultured Candidatus Saccharibacteria bacterium | reverse complement strand
TCTTATTTTTAAATTATTTTATATAATAACACTGAGCTGTTAAGTTGGTTTTTTACTATTTTAAAATTAGTGAAGGATGGCAATTTGCTCATATTAAGAAATTGCTTGCTGTCTTCTACACAAAGCATGCTTTACCGTATGACAACACAGAAAATCCCAAAGAGGATTGTCGGTGAAAAGGAAAGAAAACAGCAAAAGACTCTCCGATGGCCAGACCGCGAACGGCAACTGGAATCCGAACTACGGCAATGTCAGGTTTAACCGGAAGGATTCGGACTACGAGAATGGCAACTACGGAGCCCGTCTGGAAGTTTCTCACAAAAGGAACCGTTAAGGTTCCTTTTGTGTTAAATAATTTATCCAACCATTGTTCATTTTAGAAATTTCCATAATTTGTTCCGCTATTCGTAAATATGTTTTGTCTTCAATAATTTTTAATTCATTTTCGGTTCTTAATAAATTCTGTAGGACACTATTTTTAATCCGTAATTTTTCCAAAGTTTCTTTTTTGTAACATTTATTTTGAAAAGCCGCTTCAATCGCTAAAGACAATGTTTCTATACATAAATCTTCTATTGTTTTATGAATACCGAGTTTTTCTCGCTTTGGCAGACTTAATCCGATAGAATACAGGTCTCTATGAAGAAGTCTAATATTATGAATAATAAGGGGTGTGCCGGGGGGGGGCGTCATAGTTGTAATTTTTATGATGTAATAAATATTCGTAATTTATATTCTGCTTGGAAGGAATTTTGTCGGGGCAAGCGGTCAAAGATAGATATTGCCACATTTGAACTAAAATTGGAAGAGAATTTGTTTGATTTGCACAGACAGCTTGAAAATGAGAGTTGGAAACCAGATCCGTACCAAGTCTTTTTTGTCCGTGATCCGAAGTTAAGAGAGATTCATAAGGCCAGTGTTAGAGATAGGATCTTATATCAAGCAATTTACCAAGCATTGTATCCGGTTTTTGATAAAAGTTTTATTTTTCATTCTTATTCTTCCAGACAAGAAAAAGGAACGCATCTGGGTGTTAGAAATTTTAATAAATTTTTGTCTAAGGTTTCTAGAAACGGAAGAATCTCCGGTTATGTTTTGAAATGCGATATCCGCAAGTTTTTTGACTCCATCAATCATGAGATTTTATTGAATTTGATTAAAGAGAAGATTTTTGATAAGAAATTATTTAATTTAATTAAGCAAATCATTTTTTCTTTTGAAAAAACTTATGGTAAGGGTTTGCCCTTAGGAAATGTCACCAGTCAACTTTTTGCCAATATTTATTTGAATGAGTTGGATCAGTTTATAAAAAAGGAATTAAAGGTCGGATACTATTTGAGGTATTGTGATGATTTTATCATTTTGGACAGGTCAAAAGAGCAATTAAATTATTATTTGGAGAAGATAAGAGACTTTTGTTGGCAGAATTTATTATTAGAGTTGCATCCAAATAAGGTAGAAATTAGGAAATTGCATTTGGGGACGGATTTTCTTGGTTATGTTTCTTTGTTTAGTCACACTGTTTTACGGACAAGAACAAAAAAGAGGATATTCAGACGATTGGGAATATTGAAGATGGAGTTTGAAAGTGGAAGAATTGAGAAAGATAAACTGGATCATGTAACCAATTCTTATTTGGGGATGTTAAAACATTGTAAAGGGGAGAAAATTAAAGAGCGGATTAAAGAAATTTTTAAAATTTAGTGGTATACTATTATTGTTAGTTTTAATCACAAATATGGAACAAAATTTAAATCAACAAGTGTTGGCGGAGAATTCTAATCACGAAATTGATCATGATAAATTGTGGGGTATTGTTGCTTATTTTTTATTTCTTATCCCCCTGTTGGTGGTGAAGAATCGCTCGTCATTTTTAAATTATCATATTAATCAAGGGATAATTTTACTTTTGGTGGTCGTTATTGGAAATTTTGGTTTGGATTTTTTACCTTTTTGGCTGGCAATTTTAGCTTGGTTTAAGGGATTGTGGAATGTGGCAATGGTGGCGCTTTTGATTATTGGAATTAAAAATGTTTTAGAAAGAAAAACACTCCCCCTCCCCGTCATCGGAAAACTTTTTACTTTTTTGAAGTAACTTTTTTGTGTTACCTTCCCATTAGTTAAGGAGAGGGTGGCATTCTGATGCCGGGTGAGGTTGTGTTATACTATTTGTATGAAACTAATCAGCTGGAATGTAAATGGTCTGCGCGCTTTTCATAAAAAAGGTACTTTCAATTCTATTTTTGAATTAGATCCGGATATCTTTTGTCTGCAAGAAACCAAAGCTCATCCGGATCAATTGCCGGCAGAAGTAAAAAATCCGGCTGGTTACCAAGCTTATTTTGATCATTCTAAATTAAAAAAGGGTTATTCGGGCGTTGCCATTTATATAAAATCAAAATTTAAGGATCAAATTGTAAAAGTTGAAGATGGAATGGGAAAAAATGAATTAGACCAAGAGGGCAGATTTTTAGCTCTTTTTTTGGAAGATAAAACAGTTATTATCACTTGTTATTTTCCCAATGGCGGTGGAGGTGAAGATCGTCTGTCTTTCAAAATGGAATATTATAAAGAATTTTTAAATTATATTGAAAATTTACGAAAGAAAGATTATTTAGTTATTTTTTGTGGGGATATAAACACCGCGCATAATGAAATTGATATTGCTCGGCCCAAAGAAAATGAAAATCATACCGGTTTTTTGCGAATGGAGCGAGACTGGCTGGATAAAATAATTTCTCTCGGTTGGACGGATTCGTTTCGTCATCTTCACTCGCAAGAAATAAAATATAGTTGGTGGGATATGAAAACTTTTGCTCGGGATCGTAATATCGGTTGGCGTTTGGATTATTTTTTCATCTCCCCTAATCTCCTTCCCCGCCTCAAATTCGCTCAAATTTTGGATAATATATTAGGTTCGGACCATTGCCCTGTTTGGCTGGAGTTGAAGTAAATATCAAGGATACTCCTTGATGATCATGGGTATTTATAGTTGACTGTTGACAGTAAACAGTCAACTAACTATATATCCCTTCTAATTCTGATGTGATTAGCGAGGTGTAAAAAACTGACAAAATTTTTCCTATCAGAACACGAATAGTTTCTTGTGCTGAATAAGTTGGAGAAATTATCGTATTCTCCATCGGCTTTCGCCACGACCGGTCCTTCCTCCGGTTCTAAGGGTTTACGGTTTTTTGGCTGACCCTTTTGTTATGTAACGCCAGATGGCAACGGCGATGTCCATCACGATGGCGATCTGGAGTAAACCAGTCACCAGACAGACAACTTCGCCCAACACCTTTGTCCTCAACCCCGAGTCGAGGATGGTCGCTATGACGAACAGCACCCCCGTCGTCCACAGCGCCCTCTTCGGTGTCCCCAGAAAGAACGCGAACCATTGGTTGTTCATCTCTCACTCCTTCTGGTGTTCATTGGCACACCTGTTTAAAGCCATTTCAAATATCATCAATCTACCTATAACTAGTATAGCAAGAATATCATAATATATCAATATGATGCTATAGTTCAGTAGCTTGGAATCATCTCGAGGGTTAAACTAGGAAAATGTCAGAAAAACAAAGTGAAGAATTAATTGAGAAGTCTAAAATAATAGAATAAATACAGGTTATAAAGGACATACAAAAAGTTATCCACAGGTATGTCCTTTACAGATGTCCAATAGAAAAGTTATAATGGACGCAGACCAACATAAAAGACAAATTTTTCTCCAGTCTTTGTGTTGAAGAAAAAATAGTTCTTTAACGCACAAATGACACCTGATCAGTGTCACACATATCGTGAAGTTCAGCTACCACTACAAACAAAGGAGCTGGCTTCAAAACCGCTCCAAGCAACTGTCTTCTACCGACTTAGAAAACATTCGCGCGGAGTGGTTTTTTTATTGTCAGAAAACACCAGAAAATTCTCTCCGTTTAACGGCAGACCTAATCACTCCGAGAACATTCCGGTGTTTTCTTCCTTATTTTACCCAGTATTTTTTCCTAATATCTTCAATTTTCTTTTTCTCCTCCTTTTCTTTAGTTTCTTTTCCGGATTCCCCTAGTTTTTCAAGCTCTAAAGCGTCCAATTTAACTAATTCTTTAGTCCTTTTATTCAAATATTCTTCAGTATTCAAAGTGGGGTTTTCCAACACCTCTTCCAAAAGAGCGTGTAAAATATACCCTATTTTTGGTCCTGGTGTTTCATGCGTAACCTCCATTAGTTTTTGACCATTCATTTTAAGCATTCCTACAGAAACCGGATCGGTCATTGCTTCTTCTACCATTGAATGATATTTTCTTAAGCGGTAGGGGCTCTCTTTTGGTCGTCCCATACCCATTCTGTCCGCTCCACGCAAGTTCATCAAATCCCAAATATTATCTCGTCCCACACTTGAAATTATGCGTCTAACCGCTGATAAAGAAATTTGTTCAGTATCAGCAAAAAACATATGCCAGCGGACTAATTTGGCCACTTTTTCAATAATTTTTTTAGGAAACCGTAATTCAGCTAAAATTTGGGCCGTCATTTTTGAACCTATAACTTCGTGACCATAAAAAGTCCAAATATCTTGTTCTTTATCTTTCCTTCGACTGGTCGGTTTGCCTATATCATGGAAAAGAGCCGCCAATCTCATTTCTAGGGTGTATTTTTTGTCAGCACAATGTTGTAAAGACCTCAGACTATGCTCAAAAACATCATAAATATGGGATCGGCTTTGTTCAATACTCACCGTTGTCTCAACTTCTGGTACAATATAAGGCAAAAGTCCCATTTTACGACATAAAATAAGGCCAGACATTGGATTGTCAGACATTATTATTTTAGTAAATTCATCACGGATTCTCTCTTTGGCGATGTTTTTTAATAGAGAAACGTTGGCAATTATGGCTTTTTCTGTATTTTTATCAATTTTAAAGCTTATTTCGGTGGCGATTCTTACTGCTCGTAGTATTCTCAAGCCATCTTCTGTAAAACGATCATGAGCGTCCCCTACTGTTCTTATTATCTTATCCTGCAAATCTTCATGTCCGTTATAATAATCTAAATATTCTCCGGTAAATTTATTTTTGGCATCCTCTTTTATTTCCAAAGCAATAGCGTTGATAGTAAAATCTCTTCTTTGCAAATCATCTTCCAATTTTTTACTGAAAGTGACATGATCTGGTCTACGGTTATCAGAATATTCAGCCTCTAATCGATAAGGGGTAACCTCAATAACTTTCAAGGTTTCATCTTTGGTCTCTTCATTGACCACACCCACTGTGCCGTAAGTGTTTTCATAAAAAGTATCTTTGAATAAAGAGATTATTTCTTCGGGCGTGGCATCGGTGGTTACATCCCAATCCTTTGGTTTTCTTTTCAAAAGTAAATCACGAACACAACCACCAATCAAATATGCCTCAAAACCCTTGTTTTTCAAGGTATTTACCACAGTTATAACTTCTTCTGGTAGACTTAATTTTTTTATCTCATAAGTCTCTAATTTCATTTTTTTTTGTTTGCGCTCCCAGTAGGACTCGAACCCACAATAACGGTTCCGAAGACCGTTGTGATATCCATTTCACTATGGGAGCGGATATATCATTAATAAACGATTCGGAGTGCGGGCAGGGAGAATCGGACTCCCGTCTGATCCTTGGCAAGGACCTGTTCTACCACTAAACCATGCCCGCAACATTTCTATCATATCTTAAAATCATTTTTTTTACAAATTTTTTGTCAGCAAAAGATGTGATATACTTAATTTCTAATAAATTTATAAAAGACATTTAAATTTATTAGGACAAATTTAGACACACTTTTAATTTTTTGTTTATAGTCTAGATCTAAAAAGTCTTATTCTGTAAACTTAATTAAAAGGTCAAACTGTGGATAACTATGGGGATATGTTGATAACAGACAGACTTTTAACCTTCTTTTATTGTCCAATAAGGTTTCACATGAAACAAAACAAGTATGTTACACCTGAAACACCATAATAAAATGCCAAAAGAAGATAAAAATAAGAAAACAATAGAGGCTTATGATAAAAATGCCCAGTTTTATGCTGATAAATTTGATAGTTACGGTATTAGATTTGAAGATATTGATCGGGTTATAAAGCTAAACGAGAGTGGTTCAAATAGGGTATTAGAGCTTGGTTGTGGAAATGGTAAAGATGCGGAATATATTGTTTCAAAAGTAGGAGATAATAACTATATTGGGCTAGATGCTTCTCTAGGGTTGGTTAAATTAGCCAGAAAGAAGGTTTCACATGGAACATTTCAAGTTAAAGATATGAGGAATCTTGATTTTGAAGATGAGAGTTTTGGGATTATCTTTAGTTTTGCCTCTATGTTACATGTGAAACAGGAAGAAATGGTTGAAATCATTGAAAAATGTCATAAAATTCTCAAAAAAGGGGGTATTTTGTATATTTCTACCAAATATGGGGAATATAAGGAGGAGAATATAAAGAATTTAGGTGATGATAAATACTATTACTTTTATAAGCCGGAAGATATTGAGAAACTGTGCCCATACAAGTTTTTTGTGGTTTATAAGAATATTCAAGATATTAGAGGACAAAGTTGGTTTGAAATAGTTTTAAGAAAGATTTAGTTTCATATGAAACAAGAGGAAAAGAAAGATAATAGGACGGAAAAGAGAAAAATAGGGGATATTGGGGAAAATGTGACCTGTCGGTTTCTTATGAAACGCGGTTTTGAGATTGTGGAGAGAAATTATCTAAGGAAATGGGGAGAAATAGATATTATTTCTAAAAAAGGGGATAAATTACACTTTATTGAAGTAAAAACAGTGTCACATATGCCAGTTTCACCTGTTCGTGCAGGCGGGTATGAAACAGATAACTATAAACCGGAAGATAATTTACATCCTTGGAAATTAAAGAGATTAAGTAGGGTAATACAGACTTATCTGCTTAGTTATAGGGGGAATAAGAGTGTTTCGTGTGAAACAGACTGGCAGTTTGATGTTATAACGGTGTATTTAGATCTAAAAAGTATGGAGGCCAAGGTAAACTATATGGAGGATATAATAATTTA
>CAZJFZ010000030.1:2504-7453 GCA_964545745.1 uncultured Candidatus Saccharibacteria bacterium | reverse complement strand
TATCGCATGTTGCTGTTGGACTTGGAAGCAATTATATAAAAGCTGGGGCACCAGCACGAGAAAGAATTATTAAGTATAATTCCTTATTAAGAATATATGATAACAAATAAACTTTCTAAAGCAGTAGTAATAACAGGAGCTTCGGTCACTGGTAAAACAACTTTATGCAGAAGACTACTAGTCCATTTTTTAGTTGAACCATTACCTGTTCACATGACACGAGCACAAAGAGGTGGAGAAATTGAGAACGTTGATGCCGTTTTTATTTCAGAAGAACAATTTAAGAATAATTTTACTAAAGGTTTGTATTTACAAGACACACTTGAGTCTTCCTATTTTGCTGGAGCATATTATGGATGTCCTAGGCAATGGGTTGAGAATACTCATTTAGGAGAATTTTCATGTTTTGTATGTCCTACAGTAAAGATGGCACAAAGACTTAAAAAAGAACTTGCTAATAAAATTTTTTGGATTCACTTGGTCACTGATCCTAAAACACGGGAAGAAAGACTTTTGCAAAGAGTCTCAACCGAAAAACAAGAAGATACTACTTTGAGATTACAGAGAGGAAATGCGGTTGTAGATATCACTGGACATGACCTTCAGATTGACACGAGTAATCTTAAACCCTGGGAAATATTTTTTAGGGCATTAGTTAGTATACAATAAATATATGTGCGGAATTATCGCAATCTCAGGAGTAAATCTTGATATAAAAAAATATGATACTGACTCAATGCTTAAGGCAATTAGGCAAAGAGGACCGGATAGCACAGGAGTTATGAGATTCCCTCACTGTTTTCTTGGTCATCAACGGTTATCAATTATAGATATTGGGAAAGGAGCTCAACCAATGCAATCAAAAAATCTCTCCATCACATTTAATGGGGAGATTTACAATTACAGGAATCTAAAAAGCGAGCTATCAAAAGAGGGTTTTGTTTTTGAAACAAATTCTGATACTGAAGTTATTTTAAAAGCATATCAAAAATGGGGTTACGATTGTGTTAAAAAACTAGACGGGATGTTTGCGTTTGCTATATGGGATAATGATAAAGAAGAATTATTTTTTGCCAGAGATAGAATTGGTAAGAAACCATTATTTTATTGTTTTGATGAACAGAAAAAAGAGATACTAATTTCTTCTGAAATTAAGTCGTTAGTAGCTTCAAAAGTATTTATTCCCAAAATTGATTATTCATCAATAGATAATTATTTGCGGGTGATGTATATTCCACCATGGAAGACTGTATATAAAAATATACATCAATTATCTCCCGCACATTATGCTCTGTATAAAAACGGCGTAATGACCATTACAAGGTATTGGCAATTGGTGTATAAACCAGCACATATTCCCTATGAAGATGCAAAAAATGAAGTCCACAGACTATTGATAAATGCTGTGAATAAAAGATTAATTTCTTCAGATACAGAAGTTGGATCTTTCTTATCAGGTGGCGTCGATTCAAGTTTAGTAACGATAATTGCGTCTAAATTGCTTGATAGGACACTAAAAACCTTTGCGGTGAGTTACAGTGGCCACGATGAATTACCGTTTGCCAAGCAGGTATCAGAAAAAATTAATTCTGAATTATTTAGTATTGAAATAAACCAAGCCAATATGTCAGAATTAGAAACGGTAGTAGAATATTTTGATGAACCTCATGCTGATACTTCGGATTTTCCACAACATCTGATATCTAAACTTGCATCGGAAAAACTAAAAGTTGTTCTTTCTGGTGATGGTGCAGACGAAATATTTTTAGGGTATAAATGGCATAATAAAGGTACACATGAAGATTTGTTTGACCAAAGAATAAATGCAATATGTGTCTTTGATGATGAAAGTAGAAAAGAGCTGTGGGGTACAGATAAATATTCTAACAATGATATTGTTTTACCAGAGGTATTTGTAGGATTAGATAATGATGTTAAAAAAGTCGAAATTTTTGATTTAACTTCTCATTTACCAGGACAAATTTTGACCAAGGTAGATAGAGCTAGTATGATGCACAGTCTTGAAGTGCGATGCCCCTTTTTGGATATTGAGTTAATTGAATATGTTTTTAATCTACCATACGAATATAAGGTTACTACAAGTAGTCAGAAACACATTCTCAGAGAAATTTTATCTTTATATATGCCAAGAGATTTTTCATTTAGAAAAAAACAAGGTTTTGGCTCTCCGATATGGGAATGGATGAATAATGAAAATGTAAAAAAATACATATATAATAAATTAGGCCAAACGGCTGTAATACGTCAATTTTTAAATGGAGATGTAATCGATAAGTATGTAAGTCATCTATATACTGAGTCACCTAAACATGAACGTGCATATCAAAGGGTTTGGGTTTTACTATGTCTTGAGCTGTGGGCAAAAAATAATCAGCAATATTTATAATGAAAAAAAACGATAAAAATAAGATTGTTAATGAAATATATTCTGTATTTAAGGGCATGTATAACTCTTTAAATTCTGATAACTGGGTAAATTCATTGTCATCTTTTATAGATCAAATAATAAAGACTAAGTATAATGTCTTACATGAGAGAATTGTAACTGGTTGGTTAGCCGCACTTTCTGAAAAGGCATACTACGAAGTTGCTCACCAAAAAAAGATAAATGAGCGTGTAAAATTTGAAAATGATTTTAAAAAAATAATTAAATCAAAAAAAATACCTGAGTTTCTGACATTATCTGGACCTGTATTATGTGGAAAACGCCAGCCACCCTTTGTTGAAAGTATAGGCTCAACCTTCGATAGATATAATGTAATGGAGAATTTAGGTGATCTCTTTAATCCTGGTGTGCGAGCAATAATAATTGGGGGTTCTATGAGTTATGGTGCGTTTTATAGCGTTAGAAATAATGAAAAAGATAAAGACTTTTCAGACATTGATGGGCTGGTCATTGTACAGGATAACTTCTTTGATGAAGGTAATAAGCGTGATTTATTTGTAAACAATAAGATCTTTCCTGAATCAGAAATTAAGCAGTTTTTTGACAGGATGACTTTCTTTAGAAAATTATATAATCAAGGTAAGGCGGATGTATTAAGTCAGAGATTTTCTGTTATCGGAAAACAATATACAGTTAGTTTGCATTTTTTTATTGATTCCACATTTAAGAAAATGATGTATACGGATCTCAAATATTTTCTCGATAAAAAAGTGGACACAGATTATCTGCTTAAGGATTTCAGAACTGATCTTTTCACACATCCATGTCTTGCTAGGCACACGTTTAATGGTGGGAGATACGAATCCGTTATTACCGGGTATAAGGAAAAAGAAGGCGGATATATATCTAATTCAACCGGGTTCACTATTTCAAACGGAATGTACTTTCCTGGCATTTTCCATACTGTAATATACCCAAGCTTTTTAGTTTTTTACGATAAAGATCAATATGTCACAGATCTGGTCAAAGGATTTGAAAAATTACTTTATGACCAAGTAGATATTTTAAGAAAAAAATTTCCTTCATCAACTTATGCAAAAGCCCACAATAGATATGATATTTTTGCGCCTGGTAGATTTGAGGAAGGTTTAAATTCATTTATTTCACCAGATAGTTTAAATCAATATCGATCTGATTCTGACTTTACAATTATTTCCCTAGGAATGGAAGCATCTGTATATTCGGATATT
Organism: uncultured Candidatus Saccharibacteria bacterium; assembly: GCA_964545745.1. Lineage (GTDB taxonomy): Bacteria > Patescibacteriota > Minisyncoccia > Phycocordibacterales > GWA1-40-21 > CAIJXO01. The sequence continues at coordinate 3,796 of CAZJFZ010000030.1, read as the reverse complement.
CAAAATAATGAAGAAGAAAATGCAAAATTTCGAGGAAAAATACAAAGGAAATTAAAAATATCTAAAAAGAAAACCCTACAGGAGGCTGAAAAAAATATTAAGGATTTTATCAATAGCAAGTATGCTAATGAATTACTTAGCGTATCAAAAAAGCAAGGGAGAAAATGGCTTACCGTCTGTCTTATTAAAGCTGTCGGTAAACAAGTCGAAAAGATACCTTATCCATATTTTGATATAAATAAAAAAATATTGATTGATTCAGAATTATACCTTCAAACAATATCAGCTAGGGAAATAATGAAATTAGGTCAATATGAGGAGTTATCAAAAAAATATGGGAGAGTATTTGTAGCTAGTATAATGGATCCGAGTGAAGAATTTAAAACTCACCCTATTTACTTTGCCTTAATAATAAAAACATAGACTTATACTTTCTCGTAACCCAATAGGTTACAAATTTGATCAACCCTAGTATCTCTTTTTAAGAGCAGGCAATCTTTTTCGGTATAGTCCCTTCTTTCTAAAGATCTAACATTATCATAACCACTTCCTCTAGAAGATAACGGGAAATTTATATCTCCAGTCACATTATCTGAAAGTTTTATGTTTTGAGGCTGTTCCATATTTATTGACGAATATATATCTTTCAATACTTTTTGAGGTTCTTTGCAAAAATCCTCATATTTTACAATTTTTATTTTCCTCTTTAAAATATCCTCAGTAAACTTGAAAAGGTAATCTAAATGTTTATCATAGAAAGTTCGCTCAGAATATCGCATCGATAGCCATACATCCACGGGGTTTCTTACTATGCAAACAATATCAAAAGTTTCAGGAAATTTATTTGTAAGATCATCGATGGTATTTAACGTGTTTGAAGGATTAAAATTATTGTATCTAGATGGCACAAAACTACCAAAACTCCAATCTCTTATTATAAGAGATTTTGTATGACCTTCTGAATATTTTAAAAGTTCAGAAATCTCATCAACGGTTTCAGCATTCTTTATTTCTAAATTGTACCAATCTTTAGCTTGTTGGTGAGGAGAATTTGGTAAAGTTGGGCAAATATATCTTGTGTTGATTTCTGAAAGGCATATTAACCTTTTGTCAGATGACAAGCATCTATTTAATACAGTTATTCCTGAACGGGCATACCCGACAATAATTAAATTATGTAATGACATATTGTATGTAATATACTAGCATAATTTTGTTATATAATAGCGAGAATGGAAACAATAGAAAATAAATCTAGAATTGCTAATCGGATTTTTTATACTATTTAATAT
>CAZJFZ010000030.1:0-2494 GCA_964545745.1 uncultured Candidatus Saccharibacteria bacterium | reverse complement strand
ATATTGGTATCTGTCGTTCAAAATCCTTACCAATATCATTTCGGTAAAAAGCTTTTGGTATAACAATTTTAGTAATAATACTTATACTTTTTTGACGAGCTTTTTCCACAGTATCAGCCACAGCCGTAGTATAAGCAATATAACCCTCATCAGTAGATATAAAGTGTTGCCCTTGATCCTTACCTCCCACTCGCATTGAAACTCCCTCAAAATGGAAACTTTCCATTTCTTTATCACTTAGTCTGTCTAAATAAATATTTATTCCATATAGAGTTTCTTTACTATGTTTTTTGCCATAAGGAAATGGCGGAGTAGCAATCAAATTTACAATACCATATCCCTTTTTATATTTTAAATCGTATTTTTCTCCACTTGCTATGGCATACAAAAACTCACCCCAAGGTGATTCATGTAGTTCGCTATGTAAGTGGACAATAGGCGTCCCCATTCTAGCTGTTACCTCAAGTGGATAAGCCCCTTTTTCGTTTACAATACAATTTATTTCAAAATCACCTCTGAAATCAATGGACTGAAGATATGGTTTAAATTTGTTTAGAATATCAACAAATAATTTATTCTTCTCATTATCATCATACCAAGCCAAGGTACCCATTTCACTGGTTATTGGTCCTACGTCATCAGGAAACATTTTTGTATGCTCAAAGTTTATTTCAATTGGCCCCACCCAATCTTGACCATTAAAATATCTACCAACACCCATCTCTATACCATCAATTCTTTCATGTAAAGTAATTCTTTCTCGGTTAATATGTCTATTATTATAATAGCTTTTCAAAACACTTACAGTATCCTTACCACAGGCATACTCGCCAATATAAGTCATGAATTTTCGACTATGATCATTACACTTTACTACCCATTTTTTAGGGTTATCTCTTATGAAAAAAATTGCTTCCTCTATGTCAGTAAAATCTTTTAACTCTACGGTTTTTAAACCAAGTTCATTAAAGATTTTTTGGCCAAATTCTCGGTTTTGTTCTAGTTTATCAGCCATTTTACAGCCACCAAAGACCTTATAGCCTTTTTTTCTCAAATCATCCTGAATTTTACCCCAACCCACATCATCAAAGACAATTAGACCATCCTTACCTACCCATTTTAATTCTTTTTCCCAGTCATTAGTCTTTTCCACTAAATTATCAAAATTTTGACGATCATCTTTACTTTTAATATAAAGCTTAATATTATGCCCCTCTTTTTTTAGTAAAATAGCCAGATTTCCGGCAATGCACTCACTTGAAATAAACAAGATATTCATAATTACTAAAGTATATTACAAAATACCTTTAAAAACAATAAAAAATAGTATATAATATCCCCATTATGACATGGTTTTTAATTGCCTTAATTGGGCCAATATTATGGGCAGTCGTCAATCATATTGATAAATATTTACTGTCTGATCGGTTTAAAGGCAGTAATGTGGGTGCTCTGATGCTCTTTTCCACCCTTTTGTGCTTCGTTATTCTGCCAGTTTTTTATTTTATAAATAGTGATATATTTAGTCCCTCAGTTTTTAATATAATTATTTTGATTGTCGTGGGTTTATTGACCGGATTAGCGATGTTACCCTATATGTATGCATTAGATCAGGATGAATCCTCTATCGTTGTCCCGCTTTTTCAACTTATTCCCATCTGGGGATACTTTCTAGCCTTTGTTATGCTCGGCGAAACATTGAATTGGGTCCAGATGGTCGGTTGTTTATTAATCATCTTTGGTTCAATCGTTATTACTCTTGAAGAGGATGCCGATGAAAAAATAAAATTTAAAAAGAGGACAATTTTGCTAATGCTCCTGTCCACCGTTCTTATTGCTGTCTACGAAACATTGTTTAAATTTGTGGCGGTTGACGCAGGTTTCGTGATCTCTACTTTTTGGGAACAGGTTGGATTATTACTCATAGGAATTATTTTGTTTATCTTCTTTAAAAATTACAGGGTAGGATTCTTTAATTTATTAAAAACTCAGGGCAAAAAAATAATTTCATTAAATATTGGGAGTGAATCCTTAAGTATAATTGGTAATTTGGCGACTAATTTTGCCTTGATTATTGCTCCAGTTGCTCTTGTCCTAACTGTTAATGGTTTTCAACCATTATTTGTCTTTATTTATGGTGTAATCTTTACGCTATTATTTCCAAAATTCTGTCATGAAAAACTTTCCAAAAAACACCTAGTTCAAAAAATAATTTCAATCCTAGTAATAATAGTGGGAAGTATTCTTATAAGCAAATAATCGTGATATAATACAAAAATGAGTGAAAATACAATAAGATATTTTTCATTAGATGAAGCTAGAGAAGAAATCAAAAAAAGATGGGCTAATGTTGAATTAAAGAAAAAAATTGAAGAGGAGCTTGGTGAAGATTTTATACCTTTTTTTGAATCAAATAAACCAAGATCCGTATCATTTCGTCAGTTAATATCTCCAGACAATGGTTTTTGTCTATTCCAACAAGAAGCAAAATATA
>CAZJFZ010000029.1:0-7641 GCA_964545745.1 uncultured Candidatus Saccharibacteria bacterium | reverse complement strand
TGTTATAATCACCTAATGGATAGATACCCAGTACTTTTGAGAACACTATTGGAAAAAAGGGGAATTAAAACAACTGAAGAGGTCGAGGATTTTTTAAATCCTAGTTATGAACGGGACTTACATGATCCTTTTCTTTTGCCCGACATGGAGAAAGCGGTGGAACGGATCTTGCAGGCGATTGAGAAAAAAGAAAAAATAGTAATTTACAGTGATTATGATGCGGACGGTATTCCGGGGGGAGTGATTTTACATGATTTTTTTGAAAAAATTGCCCATTCTAATTTTACTAATTATATTCCGCATCGGCACTTAGAAGGTTTTGGCTTGAATGAGGAGGCGATTGAAGAATTTAAAAAAGAAAAGGTCAATTTAATAATTACGGTGGATTGCGGAATTGCGGATGTGGTAGAAGCTGAAATACTTAAAAAACATAAGATTGATTTGATTATTACGGATCATCACGAACCTAGTAAAATTTTACCAGAAGCATTGGCAGTGATTGATGCTAAAAGAGAGGATTCTAAGTATCCTAATAAAGATTTATGTGGGGCGGGGGTGGCTTTTAAGCTTGTTCAAGCAATTATAGTAAAGATAAAATCCCAGAAAAATCTTTCTCATTTAACGCAGACTAATTATTCGAAAGACATTTCTGGGATTTTATCTTTGGAGATGAAAGACGGTTGGGAAAAGTGGTTGCTTGATATGGTGGGTGTTGCCACTTTATCGGATATGGTGCCATTGACCGGTGAAAATCGGGCATTGGCCTATTATGGTTTGAAAGTTTTGCGGAAGTCACCGCGTCCGGGTTTGTTAAAATTATTTTCTTTATTGAAAATTGAACAAAAAAATCTGACGGAAGATGATATCGGTTTTTCTATTTCTCCACGGATTAATGCCGCCTCGCGGATGGGTGATCCGGAGGATGCTTTTAAATTATTTATTGTACAAGATGAAGGAGAGGCAGACATTTGTGCTCGGCATTTAGACCATATTAATAATGAAAGAAAGGGGGTAGTGGCGGGAATGGTTAAGGAAGTTAGAAAGATAATGAAAAAAAGATATGATGATGGTTTAAATCATCAAGTGGTAGTAATTGGTAATCCAGAGTGGAAACCCTCACTTTTGGGTTTAGTAGCCAATTCTTTGGTGGATGATCATAACCGTCCAGTTTTTCTTTGGGGACGGGATGGGGAAAATGTTTTAAAGGGTTCGTGTCGGGGGGATGGCTGTGTTAGTGTGCTTGATTTGATGTCAAAAGTGGAAGTTGGAATTTTTGCAGAATTTGGTGGACACAATATGTCTGGTGGTTTTTCGGTAGTGGCGGAAAAAGTCCATTTGTTGGAAGAAAAATTACAAATTGCTTATGAAAATATGGCTAAGTCAGACAAGGACAGTCCTTGTCCGGCGGAGGCGGATGTGCAAATTTCTTTAGATGAGGTAAATTTAGAAAATTATAGATTAGTAGAAAAGTTAGCTCCGTTTGGAATTGGTAATCCAAAACCACTTTTTCTTTTTGAAAAAATTATAGTTGAAAATGTAAAAATGTTTGGTAAGGAGATGAATCATTTGGAGCTGGTTTTTCAAAATTCTCATAATAAAAAAGTAAAAGCCATTGGTTTTTTTCTAAAAACGGATAGTTTTGGTGCGGAATTGAAAGCTGGGGATAAAATAAACTTACTGGCCAATTTGGAAAAGTCCACCTTCCGTGGTTTTACCGAATTACGGCTCCGAATTGTGGATTTGGAAATTGTGGTATAATGGAGGTCTTCGTAGATTAAAAAATTAATGGAAATTCTATCTGACAAAAGTAAAATTGAATTAGATTTTAATAAAACTACTAAAACTATATCCACAGATATTATTTTAGGAGATTGTTTAAAAATACTCAAACAAATACCAGATAATCAAATTGATCTCATAATTACTTCTCCCCCTTATAGTGATCAGAGAAGTTCAACTTATGGTGGAATTAAAGCTGAAAAATATGTGGAATGGTTTTTGCCAATAACAAAGGAACTTTTAAGAGTTCTTAAACCGACGGGTACTTTTATACTAAATATTAAAGAAAAAGTGAGTAATGGTGAAAGGCATACTTATATTCTTGAACTTATTTTGGAAATGAGGAAGCAGGGTTGGTTATGGACGGAAGAATTTATTTGGCATAAAAAAAATTGTTACCCAGGAAAATGGCCGAATCGTTTTCGTGACGCATGGGAAAGACTTTTACAATTTAATAAAGAAAGAAATTTTAATATGTATCAAGACAATGTTATGGTTCCCGTTGGAGATTGGGCGAAGACAAGATTAAAAAACTTAAGTGAAACGGATAAAATAAGAGACACTTCAAAAGTTGGTAGTGGTTTTGGAAAAAATATATCTAATTGGATTGGAAGAGAGATGTCTTATCCAAATAATGTGTTACATTTAGCGACGGAGAGTAGTAACAAAAAACACAGTGCTACTTTCCCTAAAGAATTACCAAGATGGTTTATTAAATTATTTACAAAACCATGTGATGTTGTTTTAGATCCTTTTCTTGGATCAGGAACCACAAGTATTGTAGCAAAAGAAATGTCTAGGAATAGTATTGGCATTGAGATTTTAAAAGAGTATTATGATTTAGCAAAAGAAAATATTAAAAATGTAATTAATCAACAATCTTTATTATAAATATGAAAAATCAAACATATAAAGAAATTAACAATTATATATCGGAAAAAGTAATGAAACCTTTTTATGAAATTCGATTGAAAAAACTGACTGCTCTTAGTTTGAACTCAATTTTAAAAAGGAAAAATCCTTATTTGTTTAAAGCTAAAAATATTGAAACTAGTGGAGATTTTATAAAGTATATTCTTGATTCTTTTTTATCTTCACAAGAAGAAACAATTTTTGGCAATCTTTTAGAGGCGCTTGCTATTTTTGTTTGTGAGAAGGTTTATAAAGGTCATAAAGCTGAAGAAGGGGTGTTAAAAAGTATTGATTTAGAGTTTATTAGAGACGGTAAATATCATATTGTGGGTATTAAGTCTGGTCCTAATTGGGGGAATAAAGATCAAATCGATAGATTAAGGTCTAATTTTAAAACAGCAAAAAAGATTTTACAGAAAAAAGGGGTTGACCATATTGTTGCTGTAAATGGTTGTATTTACGGAAAGGAAAATCATCCATTCAAAGAAAGCTTAGGTTTTAAGCAAGGTTATTATAAGGTGTGTGGGCAAGAGTTTTGGGAACTTATTTCTGGTGATAACGAACTTTATAAAAAGATAATTTTACCCTTAGACAAGGAAGCAAAAAAGAGGGGCAAGAATTTTAAAGAAATATATTCTTCAAAAAGTAATGAAATGATCAAAGACTTTTCTGATAATTTTCTTACAAAAAAAGATTTAATCGATTGGGAGAAAATAATTGATTTTGTGTCTAAGAAGTAGTTTTGTTGTCTGTCTAAGGATTATATTTTTAATACGAATATAAAATATATGAAAAACGACAAAAAAAATAAAATTATAATTTTCACTGATGGGGCATCAAAAGGTAATCCGGGACCAGGTGGTTATGGTGCGGTAATAGTTTTGTCTGAAGGAAAAGTCCAAGAACTAGGCGGAAGGGAAGAACGGACAACGAATAACCGGATGGAATTGACAGGGGCAGTGAAAGCCTTGGAAGAGATCTCCGAGATAAAAGAAGATATTTTAATTTATACGGACTCTAAATATTTAATTGGCGGAATGACGGAGTGGATTTTTAATTGGCAAAAGAATGATTGGAAAAAAAGAAAGATTTTACCTAATGGAAAGATAATAGAATCAGAAGTTTTGAATCAAGATTTGTGGAAAAAACTTCTCGTTTTGGCAAAAGATAAAAAAATAGAATGGCATTATGTGGCTGGACATTCAGCGGTTTCCGGAAATGAAAGATGTGATGAAATTGCTTCCTCTTTGGCAATGAATGAAGAAGTACGCTTGTATAGTGGTTCTTTAGCGGGATATAAAATAAAAGTGTTGGATTTGGGTTAGAATGGATAATAAAATCTTTTACATTTTGGTTTCTGGTTTTACTTTAGGTATTTTTATTAGCTCATTTTTTAAAATGGGTTTTTCTTTTTTTATTTTTCTCCTACTTTTGTCTGCCATTATTTTTATTTTTGGTTATTTTTTGACTAGAGAAAGAGTAAAAATAATTTTATTAGCTCTTTTTATTTTTTCCTTTGGTTTGGGAATTTTGCGTTATGAAATAAAAGAACTTAAGGTTGGAAATGATAATTTATCTAATCTAGTGGGAGATAAAATAATCTTGACCGGAGTAATTACAGAGGAACCAGCGGTTAAAGACAAGAGTGCGCAATTGGTAGTTTCTGGACAAAGCGTGGCTTTTCCCAAATCTGATAAAACCACGCTTTGTCCAGAAAAAGTTTTAGTTTCCACGGATCTTTTCCCTGTTTTTAAATATGGGGATTTGATTCAAGTTGAAGGTAAGATAGAAAAAGTAAATAATTTTCTTACTGATAATGGTCAAGAATTTGACTATACTGGTTTTTTGGCTAAAGATGATATTTTTTACAAAATAAATTTTGCTCAAGTTAAATTTATCTCTAGTGGGCACGGTTCTTTTATTAAAACTAAATTATTTGCTCTTAAAAATGCCTTCATAAATAAAATAAACTTTTTGATAAAAGAACCGGAATCTGCTTTACTTAACGGTTTGCTTTTAGGTGCCAAAAATTCCTTGGGTGAAGATTGGCAGAATAATTTTAGGCAAGCCGGGGTGTCACATATTATTGCTTTGTCTGGGTATAACATTACCATTGTGGCGGAAGGAATTATGATTATTTTATCTTTTTTACCAAGAGCTTTTTCTTTATCTTTTGGTGTTTTAGGTATTTTGGCTTTTGCTTTGATGACCGGTGGAACGGCCACGGTAATGCGGGCTTCCATCATGGCTCTCTTAGTGCTTTTAGCTAAAGTAACAAACCGTAAATATGATATTAGCCGAGCTTTGCTTTTGGCGGGCATATTTATGCTTATCCAAAATCCTAAAATTTTGGTTTTTGATATTTCTTTTCAATTATCTTTTTTGGCTACTTTGGCTTTAATTTTAATTTCACCCCTGATTGAAAAGAAATTAACTTTTATTACTTCTAAATATAAAATTAGGGAATTAGTTACCGCTACCATTGCTACCCAAATTTTTGTTTTGCCTTTTCTAATTTATAAAATGGGACTTTTTTCAGTTTTTTCTTTATTTTCTAATATTTTGATTTTACCAGTAATTCCGCCTATTATGTTTTTAGGATTTTTCTCCGGTCTTTTAGGTTTTATTTCCACTTTTTTGGCTATTCCTTTGACTTGGTTTTGTTCTTTGTTATTATCTTATGTCTTGGAAATAATTTATTTCTTTTCTCATTTGCCTTTTTCGGTTATAAATATAAAAAGTTTTCCTTTATTTTTGGTTATTTTAATTTATGGTATATTTTTAATGATTATCTGGCGGTTACAGAAAAAAGATGAAAAATATCAAACAAAATTTTAAAATTTATTTTATTTTTTTATTGGTGATTGTAAATGTCATCATTTTTTATTCACTTTATTATGTCAGCGGAACAAATTTAATGGTGGCTTTTTTAGATGTGGGGCAGGGGGACGCTATTTTTATTAAAGCTCCTAATGGTCGACAGATGCTTATTGATGGCGGGCCCAATGTCAGTGTTCTGCGCGAGCTTGGGCAGGTAATGCCTTTTTATGACCGCTCGCTTGATGTGATAATTGCCACTCATGCGGATCAAGATCATATTGGTGGACTGGTGGAGGTGTTAAAAAGGTTTAAGGTGGATCTATTAATTAGAAGTAACGCCACTTCCTCTTCCGCTGTTTATCAAGAATTAGAGAATTTAATTAAAGAAAAAAATATAAAAGAAGAAATAATTATTTCGCCAGAAATATTAACTTTTGATTCGGGAATGGAATTAGATATTATTTTTCCAGATAAAGATACAGCGGGTTGGGATACGAATGATTCATCTATAGTGAGTAAATTAATTTATGGGGGCAAGTCTTTTTTATTAACTGGTGATTTGCCACAAAAGATGGAAAAATATTTAGTGGGACAGTACGGAAACTTTTTGAAAAGTGATGTTTTGAAAGTGGGACATCATGGATCAAAGAATTCTAGTGCGGAACTTTTTGTGGGGACGGTGGCACCAACTTACTCAGTCATCTCGGCTGGCTTCAATAATCGGTATGGTCATCCTGCTAGAGAAACTTTGGATACTTTAAATAAATTTGGCGGACAAATTTTAGAAACATTAGGGCAGGGGATGGTTTCTTTTGATTCCGATGGACGAAATTAACATTGACTTCTGAATGATTTGGGTGTATAATACTAGGTAGAGATGGTCTTTGTGTTTGGTGTTTGACATGAAAAAAGGATGAGAAGATGAGTCAGAACAGTGTTAAGAAGCTGGGGAAGTGGTTGGGTTTGCAGGTCTTTCCTCTTGTGGGGGCGGTTCTATTTTTGGTCACTTTCGGTCCCCCGAAGAGCAAGAGCGAGTGGAGAGCGAAGAAGGTAACCCTGCTTGAGGTGGTGGTCGTCCTGGCCATCTTGGTCATTCTGACCTGCCTCATCCTTCCAATGTTCGGAAGGTAGTCAAACAACAAAGAAGAGAAAGGTAAAGGACGGGTCGTTCTCACGACCCGTCCTTTTAAAAATTAACACAACCGCCCCTAGCCCCTCCTTAACTAATGAGGGGAAGAGAGGACACTTACTTTATAATCCCCGCTTTTTTAAGAGTGGCATAAGCGCCGTTTTTTTGAATAGTTTTAATGGCTCTGGTGGTCAAAATAAGGTTGAAGGACTTTTTTAGTTCTGGCACAAACACCTTCTTTTTTTGAAGGTTGACATATTTACGGACCATACCGGTGGGGTTGAACTTAGTGGCTCGAGTGGCATTACTATATCCACCGCCCATGATTGATCCTTTTTTTGTAACGGCGCAAACTTTCATAAATTTATAATTTAACTTAGTTGTGCTATGCTATCATAGAGAAGTAATTTTGTAAACTGTATGCAAATTAATTTTATTTTTCAAATCTTAATACTGATTGTTTCCATTATGGCTCACGAAGTGTCCCATGGTGCTATGGCGTATTATTTTGGTGATCCAACCGCCAAAAATCAAGGTCGCTTAACTTTAAACCCCCTCAAACATATTGATCCGTTTGGTTCGGTCATCTTGCCTTTAGTTTTGTATTTTACCGGCTCGGATTTTTTATTTGGTTGGGCCAAGCCCGTACCCTATAATCCTTATAATTTAAGAAATCGCCGTTTAGGCGAATTTTGTGTAGCTATTGCTGGAATTATTACTAACTTTCTTATCGCGATTATTTTTGCCGTTATCATCCGTTTTTCTTTCGCTCTAAGTTTGTCCCCATCGGTGGTTGATTTGATGGCTTATATTATTTTATTAAACATTACTCTTGGTGTTTTTAACCTTGTTCCCGTGCCTCCGCTTGATGGTTCCAAAATATTATTTACTCTTTTTCCATACCGTTTTGAACGGCAATTGTTGATTTTAGAAAAATACGGCATTTATTTCCTCTTAATTATAATTATCTTTTTTGGTTTTATTATCAGTGATATTGTCTA
>CAZJFZ010000028.1:0-7702 GCA_964545745.1 uncultured Candidatus Saccharibacteria bacterium | reverse complement strand
AACTTTGGGAATTCACCGCTTCCGCCGTAGGCGGAAAGGGTTTTGAAAAAATTGATAGCGCGATTTTGGCTCCCGCAAAATCGCTCCATTTTCTTAATTCCGACAATGTTTCGTTTGGTGGACCCTACAGGACTCGAACCTGCCACCTCCTCATTGCAAATGAGGCGCTCTAGCCAGATGAGCTAAGGGCCCAGTGGGGAAAATATAGCATATTAAAGACATTTTTACCAATTCATTTTTATGCTATACTTTCCTTATGAATTTTGACCAACCAAAAAGCGAGGCGGAAATAAAAGAACAGAGAAAAGCAGAGATTATTTCTCTGGCGAGAGAACTTAGCGAAGGGTCAGAGGTTTTTCCCTTTTCTGGTATTGATACTGAATCTTATGAAAAAATAAAAAATGCAGATGAAGAATATCCCGGTTTTGCTACTCCAATTGATGAAATAATAAAAAGGTGTCAGGCCGAAGGAATAAAAGTGGTTCTAGGAAAAGATCCGGAAAGTGGCAATGTTTTTATCTTGCCCGCCGGTAGCAACGATATTGAAAGTGACAGTATTCTTCCAAAATGTCTACAAGTTACAGACGGTATGGACGACAGACTTAAAAGACTAATTTTGTTAGATAGAGCGAGATATTAAAAGAAAACCACCCGACACGAGTGTAAGGTGGTTTTCCTTGCTCGCGTGTGGGTGGTTGTCAGGCTTTCTGTTGTTCTTCCTTGGTAGGGAAGAGATGACAGATTGCCACGAAGTGAACGGCAAAGACAGGTAGAACCGTTGTGGACTTCGTTAGAAGCCTTATTATGAGTCTTATTTTGGTGGACCTACGGAGAATCGGACTCCGACCTCATCCATGCCATGGATGCGTTCTACCACTGAACTATAGGCCCTTCGCAAAGCCTCAGGGTCTAGCGACCCGGAAGCAATGTGTGGGCGATGGAGGGGTCGAACCTCCGACCTTACGAATGTGAATCGTACGCTCTAACCAGCTGAGCTAATCGCCCAAGACAGAAAACCGCTCAGTCATTTGATTATACCTAAAAATAGAAAAAATAAAAGTTTTCTGTTAGAATGGCCGGACGGGCCTATGGTATAGTGGTAGCACACGTCATTCGCATTGACGAGACGGCGGTCCGATTCCGCCTAGGTCCACTTTATAAACTAACAATCCTAAACCAAAATATGAATTTTGGTCGGACAAGAAAACCATGTCATTTTTTAAAGATTTGCTTTTGAAGAAGATGCTCAAGAATCAGCTCAAGGGAGTGCCAGAAGAGCAACAAAATAAAATAATTCAAGCGGTGGAAAAGAACCCGAAGCTTTTTTCGGATATTGCGGCGGAGGTGCAGGTCAAGATGAAGGCCGGTAAAGATCAGCAAAGTGCTACTTTGGAAGTGATGATGTCCCATCAAAAAGAACTTCAAGATTTGATGAACTAAAGCAAGAATAACAAAACTCCATGCGTAGCTTCAAATTTTTTCTATTTTTATTACTTCTTCACCGAATCCACAAAAGAGAGACCCATTTTTTGATTCTTGGCTTCAAAGAGAAGGATTTTAAAGGTATAACTTTTGCCTAGTTCCAATTTTTCCTTCATATTAGCTTCCGTGCCAAATTCGGAAATATGTACCAAACCGGAAATACCTTCTTCAATGGAAGCAATGGCTCCGTGTTTGCTGAACTTGATGACCACTCCCTTTATTTCATCACCTTTTTTGTATTTCTTTTCTGCTTCAATCCATGGATTTTCTTTCAAGGCTTTGATGGAGAGGGAAATCTTGCCATCTTTTACTTCAATTACCTTAACATCCACTTTATCACCCATTTTATAAAAGGCGCGAGGATTTTCTACTAGCGTCCAATCTATTTCGGAGATATGAACTAAACCTTCTAAACCGTCTTCAATTTTCAAGAAAATTCCAAAATCCACAATACCGGTTATTTCACCAGAACAAACATCACCTACTTTATATTTGGCCACCATTTTTTGTTTGCCTTTCTTTTCAATATTTTTTTCCGAGAAAATCAATTTACCTTCTTTCGGTAAGGCGGTAATAATGGCTACGGAAATTTTTTGACCGACTAATTTTTTTAATTCATCTAAAATCTTATCTTTGTCACCATCATTGATTCGTGGATAATGTTCAGTCTTGAGTTGAGAGGCGGGAAGAAAACCCTTTATTCCTTGCCAAGTAATAATCAAACCTCCTTTATTAGCCTCAGTAACTGGTAATTCCAAAATAGTTTTATTTTTTATGGCTTCTTCAGCTTCATCCCAAATCAAGGCTTGTCTAGCTTCTTTTAGAGATAATTCAATGTAGCCGTCTTTATTTCCAGTATCCACCACCTTAGCAGAAACTTTGTCACCGATATTAATTTTTTTTATAATATCTCGGGCATTGATAAATTCTTTACCAAAAATAATACCGGTACCATATGGTGGTAAATCAATATAAACACAAGATTTTTCTATACCAATTACTTCACCTTCTACCACATCGCCAAAGCTTGGTGGAGTAATACTTTTTTCCACAATCTTGGTCATCAAGCTATCCTTCTTGACTTTGATGGCTTTTTCTTCAGTTGTTGTTTCGTCTACTACTTTTACTTTTTTTGCCATAAATTTTATAAAAAATTCCGCTCTCTAAGGCGGATTACTTCGCCAAAAAGGTCCATTGGTAACCGTCCCACTGGTGTTACTTCTTGCTACTAACTAATAACTTTATTATTATACATATTTATAAAATAAATACAACTAAAGTGGAGTGTTGTATTCCGCTTTTATTTTTGCTATAATTAAGAAGTTATGATCATCACTTATCAGGGAGTGGAATTTTTTAAAGTTCAATTTGGGGATACTATCCTCGCTTTCAACCCTATCTCCAAGGAAAGCAAATTTAAGACTACTCGTTTTTTTGCCGATGTGGCTTTGGTGTCCGCTAATCATCCTGATTTTAATGGCGTAGAAAACCTTTCCTATAATGGTAAGAATCCATTGGTTATTTCTGGCCCCGGCGAATATGAAACTAAAGGTGTTTTTATAAAAGGTTTTCAGTCTAAAACTAACTATGGTAAGAGTGAAAAAATAAACACTGTTTATACGGTGGTTTTGGAAGGAATGACATTATGTTTTTTGGGGGCCTTGTCTGATGAAAAATTAAGTGCGGAATTTTTGGAAGCAATTGAAGATATTGATATTTTGTTTTTACCAATTGGTGATGATGGTGTCTTGGATGTGGCCAAAGCTAATAAATTAGCAGTGACTTTGGAGCCAAAAGTTATTATTCCGATGCATTATCCGCCCGAACGACATGGATCGTCTAGTCGGGCGGGTGATCAGGTTGGTACAGCGGGAGCTTTAAAAAAGTTTTTAAAAGAAGCCGGAGAGGAAAATGTCAAAGCAATTGATAAGTTAACCATTAAGAAAAAAGATTTGGAAGGTAAAGAAGGGGAAATTATTGTTTTGGAGGCAGTGGTGTAATTTTATTTTAATATTTAAAATATGGGACTTTTAACAAACATTAGACAAAAATCAGACGGATCAAAAAAGCTTTTAGCTTTAATTATTGCCATTATTCTTACTTTGATTATTGTCGGCTTATGGTTTTCTTTTACAGCTAAAACCGCCGCTGATGATCAAATTGTCAATCAAAAACCGAGTTTGTTAAGTTCTCTCAGTCCGTGGCAAGTAATTAAAGAGGAGTTTAGTAAGGTCTTTTCTGATTTAAGTAAAAAAAGTGATGTGATAATACCTGTGGAAGTGATTGAAGCAACAACGAGTGATAGTTTGACTTTGTAATCTGCGATAATCATAATAAAAAATGGCCAAAGAAGAAAATAAAAAACCTGCCCGCCCCTTGGGAGAAGGCGGGGAAATAAAAGAGATAGTAGCGGAGAAGAGTATTTTTGCGAGAAATATTACCGTGGAGATGAAGGAATCTTATCTGGATTATGCAATGTCCGTCATCACTCAACGCGCCTTACCGGATGTCCGTGATGGTTTAAAGCCAGTGCATCGACGAATTCTTTTTGCGATGCATGAGATGGGTTTGACCGCCGGTGCCAAGACTAGAAAATCGGCGGCGGTAGTTGGTGAAGTGCTTGGTAACTTTCATCCGCATGGGGATGCTTCCGTTTATGATGCCATGGTCAAAATGGCTCAAGACTTTTCTTATCGTTATCCTTTAATTGTTGGTCAAGGAAACTTTGGAAACATAGATGGGGATTCAGCGGCCGCAATGAGATATACCGAAGCCAAAATGTCTAAAATTGCCGGCGAACTCCTAAAGGATCTAGAAAAAGAAACTGTAGGGTGGCGACCAAACTATGATAATACCAGAAAAGAACCAGATGTTTTGCCGGCCGCTTTACCTAATTTACTTTTGAATGGAACTTTGGGTATTGCCGTGGGTATGGCCACCAATATTCCACCACACAATCTCAAAGAAGTGGTGGATGCCACGGTACACTTGATTGATAATCCAGAAACTACCACGGAAGATTTACTTGGTTTTATTAAAGGGCCGGATTTTCCAACGGCTGGTATTGCTTACAATCAAACAGATATTAATCATGCTTATGCCACTGGCCGAGGTGGAGTGGTGGTTCGGGGGGTGGCCGAAATTGTAGAAGACAAAAAAGGGGCGTATCAAATTATCATTACCTCCATTCCATATCGCGTAAACAAAGCGGAACTGATCATTGCCATTGCGGATTTGGTGCGGGAGAAAAAAGTGGAAGGAATAAAAGGTTTGCGAGATGAAAGTGCCAAAGATTTGCGTATCGTGATTGATTTGAAACCGTCCGCTCAACCACAAAAAGTTTTGAATTTTATTTACAAACACACCCAGTTAGAAGAGGCTTTTCATTATAACATGGTGGCACTCGTTGGTGGTGTACCACAAACTTTGTCTTTAAAATCTTTTCTAGATGAATTTGTAGATCACCGTAAAATAGTGGTCAAACGTCGAGCGGAATTTGACTTGAAAAAAGCGGAAGCCCGCGAGCATATTTTATTGGGCTTGAAAAAAGCACTGGATCATATTGATGAAATTATAAAAATAATCAAAAAATCTAAAGATATTGAAGATGCCAAGAAAAATTTGATGAAAGCTTTTAAGTTTTCTGAAATTCAAGCACAAACTATTGTGGATATGAAGATCGGTCGCTTGTCTGGTTTGGAAAGACAAAAAATTGAAGATGAACTGGTGGAGGTGCAATCTTTGATTAAAAATTTGAAAGAAATTTTGGCGAGTGCTAAGAAAATTTTGAATATTGTCAAAGAGGAATTAAAAGAAACCGCGCTAAAGTATGCTGATGACCGAAAAACTAAAATTGTAAAGCAAGGAGTGGGCTTAATGTCTGATGAGGATTTGATTCCCGATGAAGAAAATGTGTTGGTATTAACTACTGGTGGTTATATTAAGAGAACTAATCCGGATGATTATAAAAAACAAAAAAGAGGGGGAGTGGGGGTGGTGGATTTGGACACCAAAGATGAAGACTTTGTGGTGAATTTTTTAACTGCCACTACACATAATGACATTCTTTTCTTTAGTGATAAAGGTAAAGCTTACCAAATTAAAATGCATGAATTACCAGAGGGCAAAAAAGCCACTAAAGGTAAAGCATTGGTAAATTATCTTTCCATTTCGCCGGAAGAAAGGGTGACTTCTGTCTTGGCAATGCCTAAGAAACTTAAAAATAGCAAATTGGCTTTGATGATGGTGACAAAACAAGGGGTGGCTAAAAAGGTGGACGCCTCTGCTTTTCATGATGTCCGTCGCAGTGGTTTGATTGCTATTAGTTTGCATGCTGGTGATGAATTAACCTCGGTACAGTTTGTGGCCCCAACGGATGAACTTATTTTAGCCACCGCTAAGGGGCAGTCTATTCGTTTTAAGGAAAGTGATATTCGGGAAATGGGCCGAGGGGCCGCTGGGGTGCGGGCGGTTAAACTTGGTAAAGGAGACTTTGTGGTTAGTACCGATATTGTTAAGAAAACAATGTCTAGTCCCGTTTTCTTTGTGATTAGCTCTAATGGTTATGGTAAAAAAACCGCTATGAAAGAATATAAAGTTCAAAAGCGGGGTGGGTCAGGTATTAAGACGATGAAGGTGACAGCTAAAACGGGGGATATTATGTCCGCTAAAGTGATGACGGAAGAAATGGAAGAAATTGCCGCGATCTCTAAAAAGAGTCAGGTGATTCGGGTGGCGACCAAAGAGATCCCCACACTCGGTCGCCAAACTCAAGGCGTCCGTATTATGAAACTTCGTGACGGTGACTTCTTGGCTTCCGTCACTTGTTTGTAAAAGTTCGTCAAGGTATAATTAAATTATGAAAAAAATGAACATCAAAAATTCTGAAGTTCATGCCTATGTTTATATTATTAATGAATTAGTTGGTAAAAAAGGTTGGTTGAAAAACCAAATATATACACAAGGGGAATGTTTAAAGATTTCTGAAATTAAAACTTTTTTAGGACAGACCAAACCAGAAAATATTGTAGAAATAAACGAGAAAGTTTTTTATGTTATTGAGGCAAAAAATGAAAGAAATAAGATAGACCAAGCTTTAAAAGAAGCCAGAGAAGATTATGCTGATAAAATAAATAAGAGTAATAGGATTAAAGTCCTATTTATCACTGGAATAGCAGGAAATTTTGAGGAGGGATATATTGCAAAAAGTCAATATTTTAAAAATGGGAAGTGGGAAGATATAAAAGAAAACGATGAAAACATAACGAGTTTTCTCTCAAAACAACAAATAGAAAATATTTTAGAAAAGAATGATGCGAATTTAAAAGATGTTGAAATTACCGAAGAAGAATTCTTAGAAACCGCTGAAAATATAAATGAAATTTTACATGAGAATTCAATAAATAAGGATTATAGAGCTAGATTTATTTCTGCCTTATTGCTTGCAATGTCTGATAAAAGCGAGATTGATTTAGTTCAAACTTGTGATGTTTTAATTGACAATATTAATTCTAGGGTTAAGTCTATCTTAAAAAAACACGAAAAACTTTCTTTTTCTAATTATATCAAAATAGATGAACCAACAAGTTCTGATAATCACATTAAAGTAAAGGAAGCAATAAAAAAGACTTATCAAGAACTGCTAAACCTAAACATAAGGTCGGCAATGAATTCTGGCAAGGATGTTTTGGGTAAATTTTACGAGGTTTTTCTAAAATATGGTAATGGTGCAAAAGATATAGGAATTGTACTAACCCCTAGGCATATAACAAGATTTGCGTCAGAGGTATTGGATATCAACGCTAGAGATTTAGTATTTGACCCGACCTGTGGAACCGGTGGCTTTCTTGTTTCTGCTTTCGATGAGGTTAGAAAAAAGACAGAAAATGATCAGAATGCTTTTGAAAATTTCAGATTAAATGGAATGTATGGAGTGGAGGAACAGGATGCAATTATTTCTCTAGCTATTGTTAATATGATTTTTAGAGGTGATGGGAAAAATAATATGATAGAAGGTAATTGTTTTAAAAAATGGCTTAATGCGCAAACAGATGGTAAGGTTTATAGGGCCGAATATCTTGCTGAAGATTTAGAGAAAAGAATACCACCTATTACAAAAGTAATGATGAATCCACCCTTTGCCTTAAAAAAGGGTAGCGAAAAAGAATACAAGTTTATTGAACATGCTCTTAAACAAATGTCGGACGGTGGTGTTTTGTTT
>CAZJFZ010000027.1:1330-7773 GCA_964545745.1 uncultured Candidatus Saccharibacteria bacterium | reverse complement strand
GGTGGAGTAAGTACCGGACAATGGTTTTTTACCGCCTCTCTTCCTTCACTTTCCACTCCCATTTACAATTCCCCCCTGCAGATTTCTCTCTTACCGGGTGAAAGTATTATTTTTACTTTAGGCTTTAGTAATTTAACGAATCAAAACAATAGCCTCATCACCATCAATGTGGATCCGCAAAATTCTGTTAGAGAAAATATAGAATACAATAATATTGTGACAACGACCATTACCAATCTTGGTTATAACAATAACTATTATAATTATAATGGTTACAATAATTATTATGGCTATAATAATTTGCGTGTGACTTGTTATGGCGAGCCAAGTGACCCCAGCACGGGTGACCGCGTCCGCTGGTATGTGGATGTTTTTGGGGGTGATGGTGATTATAATTATGACTGGACTGGTACCAATAATTTAAATAGTTCTTCCAAAAATCCAAGTAAAACTTATTCTACTCGGGGAACTAAAAAAGCCACAGTGACGGTGACTGATGGGGATGATAACGAAGCCACTGATACTTGTTCAGTGTATGTGGATTAAAATACTTTCTTTTATTATTCAGAAACAGTGCCGTTCACTTCTATGGATCCACTGATGGCATTACTGATTTGATCTAAAACGGAACGGCTACTTTCATTTACTTCCTGAATAGTCTCAATTTTGGCCTTGCCAAAAATAGCATTAAAGGCAAAGCCACTGATGAAATAAAGAACTGTACCGGCAATCGCCAAATATAAAATCGCTTCAATGAGAGTAAAACCAGATTTTTGAAACTTCATACTTATATTATAGTATATTTAAAACAATTTTTACAGGGTGCCAAGCATACTGGTGGCTTTTTCTCGCCCCTCAACAATAATTAACTCCAAAGCCACCACGGCTTTTTTAATAACCTTTTTTAATTCGTCTGTTTCTGTTTTTTTAAAATCACCCAAAATGGTGTCAATCACTTTTTCTTCCCCTTGTGGTTTTTTTATTTTTCCACTGGCTGTTTCTGCCGAGATACCTAAACGCAAGCGAATAAAAGCTTCTGTTTTTACCGCTTTCATAATGGACTCCACTCCCTTGTGTCCTCCCGAACTTTTATTAAAAGAGATTTTTATTTTTCCTAATGGCAAATCCAAATCGTCATGGATGACCACTAGAGTTTCTGCTTTTTTCTTACTAGTAATAAGTGACTTCACTGCTTCCCCACTTTTGTTCATAAAAGTTTCCGGCTTCAAAAGCAAAGCTTTATTTTTTTCTATCTTTCCTTCAATCATCAAAGCCTTTAATTTTTTATTTTCCTCCCAAGCTGACCAATTATTTTTTTTAACAAAAGCATCCAAAACTCTCCGGCCAACATTGTGCCGTGTCTCCACATACTCCTCACCAGGATTGCCTAAACCAATAATTAGGTAATTTTTTATCATATTTACATTTTAAATTTTAATTTTCCTTGTGTCAAACAACTTTCTGTAATATAATGAGCGGAAATGGAAAATGAAGCATCAACCACTGTCGGAACTTTCAAAAAATTCCGTCAAAGTTTTTTAGGTGAAATATTACAAATTGTAGTTATTTCCCTTATTATTGTCATCCCTTTTCGCCTTTATATTGCCCAGCCTTTTCTTGTTTCCGGCACATCTATGGATAACACTTTTGCTGATGGACAATATTTGATTGTAGATGAACTGACTTATCAATTCAGAAATCCAGAACGGGGTGAGGTGATAATTTTCCATTATCCTCTAGATAAGAAAAAGTTCTTTATTAAAAGAATTGTCGGCTTGCCCGGAGAAACAATCCAAATCCGAAGTGAAAAGGTAACTATTTGTCAAAAGACTGACTGTCAAAATGATCCGACCAATATCACTCTGACGGAACCTTATGTTAAAACTGACGGACTAAAATTGCCTCGGCCAGACAGTTTGATTACTTTAAAAGATAATGAATATTTTGTTTTGGGTGACAATCGAGCCGTCAGTTCCGATTCCCGAGTTTGGGGTCCAGTTAAAAAAGAATTCATCACTGGTCGTCCTTTCTTGAGACTTTTTCCTTTGACCAAAATCAGCTTATTGCCAAAATAAATTATGCCCAAAAAAAATATTCCCCGAAAGTCTAAATTTCTAGATCTAAAAAACATTGATAAAACCACGGAGGCCGCGGTATATTATGGTTTTATGCCAATTGAAATTCCAACAATAAACAAAGAGGATAAAGAACGAGCTAAAACACTGAAAGATAGCGAACCAATAACGCAAATCGGTACCAATGAAAAAATTGAAAATTTAGCGGAAGAAAAGTCCGCCTTACTCCAACATTATTTTAATAGCAACTTAGCCACGATGTCCCAACCAGTGATGCTAACTTATAATGGCTTTATCACTGAGGGAGCAGAAAAGAAATTAGACAAACACCGAAAGATTAGTCTGGAAATTATTGGCTCAGCCAAAAGCATTGCCGAAGCGATTATCATAAAAACAGTCTTGGCTATTTTGGAAGATAACAATTTTCAAAATTTATATGTGGAAATAAACAGCTTGGGAGATAAAGAGTCCACCAACCGGTTTTTGAGAGAATTAACCGCTCATTTCAGAAAAAATATAAATGCGATGTCCGCTCATTGTCGGCAAGAATTTAAAAAAGATCCTTTTTTGGTTTTAAACTGCCAAAATGAAAAATGCTCTTTTCTAAAAGAAGATGTACCTAAGGCCATTGGCTGTTTATCTGATGAGAGCCGAGAACATTTTAAAGAAGTCCTGGAACATTTGGAAAGTTTAGATATTACTTACAAAATAAATAATTGTTTAATTTCTGATCGACGTTATGCTTCCGGAACAGTTTTTGAAATTAAACAAAAATCAGATAATCCCAAAATCCCAGATGAATCTTTAGCGATTGGTTTTAGAAGTGATTTGGCTTCTAAAAAACTTGGTTTTAAAAAAGAGATACCAATGGTTGGTATTAAAATAAGTTTTAAAAGTGATTCAGAAAAAAGACAATTACCAAAAATCAAGCGGACTTCCGTTTTTTTCATTCAATTAGGTGACGAAGCTAAACATAAAAGTCTAAAAGTAATTGACATTCTCCGAAAAGAAAATATCTATATTAATCATTCTCTCGGCAGAGATAAATTAGCCGGACAAATGGCCACCGCTGATCGGCTAAAAGTTCCCTATATTTTGATTATGGGTAAAAAGGAAGCAATGGATAACACAATCATGGTGCGAGACACAGCCACCAGATCCCAAGAAACAGTTCTCATCTCTGATTTAGCCACCCATCTAAAAAAACTTGTAAAATAAGCCAACTTATGCTAAATTGTTAACCATGATAAATGTAGAAGTCACAAAAAATGCCAATGAAAATAATGTAAATTTGATCAGACGCTTTACCAAAAAAGTACAGGGTTCAGGTATTTTGCCAAAAGTTCGTTCTAAAAGATACAGTCAGCGAGATTTATCTTTTTATAAAGTCAAAAAAAACACCCTAAAGAATCTGAATAAAAAAGCAGAAATTATGGAGCTCATTAAAATGGGCAAGATGGCAGACCGAACAGAAGGTCAAGCTAAGGGAAGAAAGAATTAGAATGTCAAAAACTCTATTTGACCAAATAAAAAAAACTATTCTCGGTAATAAATATGAGCTGTCTTTAGTTTTTACCACGGCAACAAAAATAAAAGAGTTAAATAAAATCTACCGACAAATAAACAAACCAACAGATATTTTAAGCTCTCCCCTCTCTAAAAATTCTGGTGAAATTTTTATCTGCCGAAGTAAAGCCAAAAAAGAGATGGCAAAATTTAATCGCCCCTACGAAAACTTTCTTTCATTTCTTTTTATCCACGGCCTAGTCCACCTCAAGGGTTATGATCATAGTCCCCAAATGGAAAAGGTGGAAGAAAAATTTAGAAAGAAATTTGGCGTCTAGCTTCCAAATTATATTTGTTATATAATACAGGAAGTTATGGCAAAAAATATCGCAGTTGGAATAGATATTGGTACTTACCAGATTAAAATTGTGGTGGCAGAAAGTATCAAAGAAGAAGGTAAGACTTCTTATAAAATAATCGGCACTGGTTTTGCTGAATCCAAAGGTCTTCATCATGGTTATATTATAAATTCCGGTGATACCAGCCAAAGTCTAAAATTAGCCATTGCTGAAGCGGAAAAAAACTCCAATATAAAAATCAAACGCGCCTTTTTATCCATTGGTGGTATTGGTGTTGGTAGTTTAGTTTCCCACGGCTCTATAATGATTGCTCAAGCTGGTTCAGAAATAACCGAGATTGATGTCAAAAATGTTTTGTCCGTAGCGGAAAATGAAATTCCTTCCAATAACTCCATCAATAAAAAAATTATCCATACTATCCCCATTTCTTACAAAATAGACGGCCGAATAGTTTTAGGTCAGCCCATTGGAATGAAGGGTGGAAAGTTTGAAGTGAAAGCCCTTTTTATCACCTGCTTAGAACATCATCTAGAGGATCTGATTGCAGTCGTGGAAGATTTAGGTGTTGAGGTGATTAATATCATGGCTTCACCTTTGGCTGGTAGTATTGTAATTTTAAATAAAACTCAAAAGATTGCTGGCTGCGTTTTAGCTAACATTGGCTCGGAAACCGTCTCCGTTGTTGTCTTTGAAAATAATCAGCCAATCTCACTAGAAGTCTTCCCTATTGGCGGAACGGATATTACCAATGACATTGCCTTGGGTTTAAAAATTCCTCTGGAAGAAGCAGAAAATTTAAAAATAAATACCAACAAAGAAATTGACTACCCAAGAAAAAAATTAGATGAAATAATTTTAGCTCGACTGTCAGATATTTTTGATTTGATTGAATCATATTTGAAAAAACTTGGTCGCAGTGGTCTTCTGCCTGCTGGTATTATTTTAACCGGGGGGTCTTCCGGTGTCTCTACCACGGAAGATTTGGCTCGAGCTATTTTAAAATTACCGTCTAAACTCGGCTCTTTGGATTTTATTACCAATTCTCAAAACTGTCAGATAAAAGATTCTTCATGGTCTGTGGCTTATGGTCTTTGCGTTTGGGGACTATCCAGTGGTGAGGAGTTCTCTTTTGGTGGGCCAGCTGACAGCTCCATCCGTGGTCCTAAAGGACTAATTAAAAAGCTTTTGATTTGGTTTAAACAGTTCTTGCCATAGAAAACAATTTTTGCTACTATTCAGTGAGAAGAGTTAATAATTTATTAGTTTTAATCTGCTGAAAAAATCAGCTATATTTCATTATGCCACAAATTAAACCAGAAGTAGAAGCCTTTGCTCGAATCAAAGTCATTGGCGTGGGCGGTTCCGGTAAAAATGCCACCAATCATATGATCAACTCCAAAGTCAAAGGGGTAGAGTTTATTGCCATTAATACTGATGCCCAAGATTTACATAATTCCTTGGCATCTAAAAAAATTCACATCGGTAAAAACTTGACTAAAGGACTTGGTACTGGTATGAATCCAGAATTAGGTAAAAGAGCCGCAGAAGAAACCAAAGAAGAAATTCAAGAAGCCCTCAAAGGAGCTGATATGGTTTTTATTGCTTATGGTGCCGGTGGTGGAACTGGTTCTGGTGGTGGTCCTATGATTTCCAAAGTAGCCAAAGAAATGGGTGTACTCACTGTTGGTGTGGTCACCAAACCTTTTTTCTTTGAAGGTATCCAACGAATGAAAATCGCCGAACAAAGTTTAGATGAACTTCGTAAAGGGGTGGATGCTTTGATTATTATTCCTAATGACCGTCTACTCTCTACCATTTCTCGTGAGACAACAGCCAAGCAAGCTTTTGCTATGTGTGATGATATTTTAAAACAAGCCGTAGAAGGTATTTCTGATTTGATTACTATGCCCGGAATTATCAACACGGACTTTGCGGATATTAGGGCAGTCATGGCTGATGCTGGTTCCGCTTTAATGGGTATTGGTGTAGCTGCCGGTGAAAACCGAGCCATTGAAGCCGCCAAATCTGCTGTCAGCTCTCCACTCCTAGAACTTTCTATTGCCGGTGCCAAAGGTGTTCTCTTCTCTATCGCCGGTGGGGATGACCTAACAATGTTTGAAATTCAAGATGCCGCCAAACTTATTACCGAATCCATTGACCCCAACGCCAAAGTTATCTTTGGTACTGTTCACGATGATCGCTTAAAGAAAAACGAATTAAAAATTACAGTTATCGCTTCCGGTTTTTCTGACACACCAAACAAAAAATCTCTTTTTCAAAACATAACTACTAACAAAGAGGAAGAAAAAAAAGGTAAACTTTTTGGTGGTTTTGGTAGCAACAATCCAGAAAAAGAAACAAAAGTAGAAACACAAAGTCCTGTCGTAATTGATGATAAAAAATCAAAGAGTGATTTTGATGACGACAGTGACTGGGGTGCGGTTCCTGCCTTTTTGCGAAGACAGAAGAAATAAGGTAGAATCATCTAATGACTGAAATATTT
>CAZJFZ010000027.1:251-1320 GCA_964545745.1 uncultured Candidatus Saccharibacteria bacterium | reverse complement strand
TTTAGCAATTATTGGCGGTGGACCGGCGGGAGTGGCGGCTGGTGTGTATTCCGCGCGAAAAAAAATAAATACCATTTTAATTACGGAGAACTTTCGTGGACAAAGTGCTGTGTCTGGTGAAATTCAAAACTGGATTGGTGATATTTCCATTTCTGGTGAAGAATTACATAAACGGCTTGAAAAACACTTAAAATATTACTCCAAAGATATTAATATCAAAGAAGGAGAGATCGTTTCTTTAATCACCAAGAATAATGATACATTTTTAATCACCACTAATAAAAATACTTACCAAACTAAAACAGTTTTAATTGCTACTGGTAATATAAGAAAAAAAATACAAGTAAAAGGGGCGAGCGATTTTGAAGGTAAAGGTATTACTTATTGCACCACTTGTGATGGGCCAATGTTTAGCGGGATGGATGTGGCGGTTATTGGTGGTGGCAATAGTGCTTTTGAAGCCGCCTCTCAACTTTTAGCTTATACTAGAAGTGTCACGATTATCCAACGCAGTGAATTTAGAGCCGAGCCAATTATGATGGAAAAGATTTTTGCTAATCCAAAAGCTAAAGGCATCACTAATGTTGATTTATTAGAAATAAAAGGTGATAAATTCGTTAACGCCATTGTTTACAAAGATAAGAAAACTGGCGAAACAGTGGAATTACCGGTTCAAGGTATTTTTGTGGAAATTGGTTCTAATCCATCCGTAGAATTTGTCAAAAATGGCATTGTAAAATTAGACGAAAAAGAACAAATTATTATTGACTCCAAAACCCAAAAAACTAGCACGGAAGGTATTTGGTCAGCCGGTGATTGCACGGACGGTTTTTACCGCCAAAACAATATCGCCGTTGGTGATGCCATCAAAGCGGTGGAAAACATTTATCGCTTCCTTAAAAGCTAATTTGTGGGCGACACAGGGCTCGAACCTGTTACCTTGGTCACGTCAAGACCACGCTCTACCTGTTGAGCTAGTCGCCCTTTTTCTAACTTTTATAATCTATCATAAAAAAAGATTGATTTCAAATTAAAAAAGCGGAGGAGGTGGGATTTGAACCCACGAGGA
>CAZJFZ010000027.1:0-241 GCA_964545745.1 uncultured Candidatus Saccharibacteria bacterium | reverse complement strand
TTTCACCCCTGCCGGTTTTCGAAACCGGTGCCTTCAACCACTCAGCCACTCCTCCAATAAAGAAACACTAACATTTTTTTGCTTTTTTTACAAAAAATGTTATATTTATTCTTGTCTTTCCGGCCCTATCGTCTATCGGTTAGGACATTGCCTTTTCAAGGCAAGAAGCGCGGTTCGACTCCGCGTAGGGTCACAAATTTTATATTACACCACACGCTTCCCTTTTCCAAGGCCAGACCTT
>CAZJFZ010000026.1:5399-7904 GCA_964545745.1 uncultured Candidatus Saccharibacteria bacterium | reverse complement strand
AAAGGTCGAAATTACAACTAATTAACTGTCAATTATGTTCCCTAGCTTGAACATGCTTACTTTAAATATTCTGATTTATAAACTGCTAAATAATCTAGGACTTGACGCATCACAGAGAGGGCACCTGTGGTATTGGCCACTGGTCCATTTTCCATAATTATAACAAAAGCATATTTAGGATTTTCATAAGGAAAAAATCCTGTCACCCAAGAATTTACAAACTGCTTATATACTCCAAGTTCAGCTGTCCCTGTTTTAGCTGCCACACTATAATCCATACTGTTTAGAGCTTTAGCTACACCATAATCTTTTATCACACCATCATGCATTCCATCTCGAATAATTTTTAAATAATCTTGATTTAAATTCAAATCAGTAATTTCTAATTCTTCTTTTTCTTCTTGGTTTAACAAAATAATTGGTTTTATCATTTTTCCTCCATTAGCCAAAGTAGAAACAGCACGAACCATTTGAATAGGACTAACTTGAAAACCGTATTGACCAATAGCAGTGTGATAAGTATTTCCTAAACGCCAATCCTCACCTGCAAAAGTTTTAGCCTTCCATTCTGGTGTAGGTATCACTCCTGCTTGACCAGAAAAAAAAGGTGAGGTGATAGATTCTCCAAAACCAAATAACTTCATATACTTATCAATATTGACAACTCCCAATCCTTTTTGATTTTCAAATCCCCCACCCACTTCATAAAAATAAACATCAGAAGAAACCGCCAAGGCTTTTTTCATATCCACATAACCGTGAGCCTTCCAATCTTTAAAAACCGTTGGCCGGCTTGGATCATAGGGATTAGGAATAGAAATAGAACCCGTGCTCAAAATATTAGTGTAGGGATCAATAATCCCCTCACTCAAGGCAGCAAAAGCCATATAAGGTTTAACCGTTGAACCCGGCGTATATAGACCATTAGTAACTCTGTTCAAAGACGGCGTATTTTTATCATTAAAATATCTTTTTATCATGGTCACATCTTTTCCGTCAGTTAATATTTGAGAATTATATTCCGGGTAGCTGGTCATCGCTAAAATTTCTCCATTATTTACATCCATAATCACTCCGGCTCCACCAGTAAAACCAGCTCGTAAAGCTAAATCCTTTATTTCTTGATACATTTTATTTTGAATAGAAGCGTCAACGGATAAAGTCAAATCTTGACCATCCTTGGGATTATAAATAATGTTTCCTGATTGAACAGTCCCCAAAGCGTCCACTTCTACAATTTTTTTACCATTTTTACCGGACAAAATATCATTATAAACTTTTTCCACCCCGTCCTTACCATCAAAAACTTCACTAAAATAAAAACCATATTTATCCTTGGATGGATATTTTAAGTAACCAAGCAAATGTGCCAAGCCATCAAGCGGAATATACTGACGAAGACTAAAAGCTTCATCCTTAGGATTTTTGATATTCCAAGCTAATTCCGTACCTATTCGATCATAAATCACTCCCCGTTTGGCAAAAATAAGAGAGTTACGCAAACGATTATTTTCACTTTTAGTAAAATAAAAGCTACCATTTTTTATCTGTAAATTCCAAATTCTAAAAATAAAAATAATTATAATTAAAAGAATAATTCCACTAAGGACAAAAATACTTCGTTGAGAAATGGCTTTCTCCAACCGACCTTCAAACTGATATGTATCAAAGTTTGGCAAGTTTTTTGAGTCAATAAAAATCTCATCCGGATCAATATCCTTTTCTCGCTTTTCATATCTGGCTTTACTCCTGTGCCAATTCAATCTCATCATCAAGATGATTCTACCATGCCCCTTCACTTATTTCCAAAACAATAAGTTTTAAATTATAAATTAACCTGAAAATCAACAACATTACTCATAACAATGTTTAATCAGCGATCGCTTATGAAATATTGTTGGTGTTTTTTCATAGGTTTATCTAGTATATTATTTTTGAAGTAATTCTACAAATTTATCCTTATCTAGTCCAGCATCTTTAATTATGGCCAAAAGTGTTCCGGCCGGAATTTCTTTATTATGAAGAGGAACAACCACTAAAAAATTATTGGGGTTTTTCATTATCAAATGACTACCTTTTGTTCGGCACTCCACAAAACCAACCCTCACCAAAACTCCAATTAACTTTTTTGGTTTAATTGGTTTTAACTTAGGCATAAGACTTTTTGAGAGGCATAAAAATAGTTTCAAAACTTTCCACTCCTCTATCTTCGGGGACATCTTTTTTCAATTTCACCAAACATTCCAAATAAAGTTCAATAGCTTCTCTTAAATTCTTTCTAGTTTCCTCAATTGTCTTACCAGAAGTATGGCACCCTACTAAAGCCGGCACATAGCCATGAAATAACTCACCGTCTTTTTCAATTATTATTCTGTAAGTATATGATTTCATACTTAAGATATTATCTTATAAAAAACTAAATGTAAAGTCCTACTTTTTGCCAAACAACTTCCTTAATTCCACAAGTTCATCCCGCAGAATAGCGGCGGTTTCAAAGTCTAAAAT
>CAZJFZ010000026.1:0-5389 GCA_964545745.1 uncultured Candidatus Saccharibacteria bacterium | reverse complement strand
TTTTGACGACGGCATTTAACTGAAGTTCTTTTTGCTTAATAAGCTTCTTGGCCTGCCCGGCTACATTCAGGCGGGGATTTTTCTTTATAACCTCCTGATCAATTTTTAAGAGTTCTGACACCGCTTTATTGTGTGGTGTTTTTAAATCTTCCATAATATCATTTATCTTTTTAATAATTGTTTTTGGCGTAATATTATGTTTTTTATTATATTCCGTCTGAATTTTTCTTCTCCTATTTGTCTCCTCCATTGCTCGTTTGATAGAGCCGGTAATATTATCCGCATAAAGAACTACCTTGCCTTTTACATTTCTGGCTGCTCGGCCGATAATTTGTATAAGAGAAGTATCCGAACGCAAAAAGCCTTCTTTGTCCGCATCCAAAATACCAATAAACTCTACCTCCGGCAAATCCAAACCTTCACGCAAAAGATTCACTCCCACTAGACAATCAAATTTTCCTTTACGAAAATCCGTCAAAATCCCAATTCGGTCAATGGTCTTTATGTCACTATGTAAATATTCCGCTTTAATAACTGTTCCTTGGGGAGTTGGTGGATGTTTCAAGTATTCACTCAAATCTTCTGCCATTTTTTTGGTCAAAGTAGTAGCAATTACCCTTCCCCCTCCTTTTACCACTTTTTCTGTTTCTTGAATAAAGTCAAAAACCTGTCCCTTGTATTTTCCTGACTCCACTATTCCTCGGATTTCCACCTCAGGGTCAATTAGTCCGGTTGGCCTAATAACTTGTTCTACAATTTGTTCACTTTTTTTCATTTCATAGTCACTTGGTGTAGCAGAAGTATAAATTACTGGACCAATTCTTTCTTCAAATTCTGGAAATTTTAAGGGGCGGTTATCCATCGCTGAAGGTAATCTAAAGCCGTGCTCAATCAAGTTTTTTTTGCGAGCAGAATCACCAGCGTACATACCATTAAGTTGAGGAATAGTAACATGAGATTCGTCAATGATTGTTAAGAAGTCTTTTCCAAAATATGAAAGTAAGGTGTCCGGTGGATCCCCAGCTTCTTTTCCGGAAAAATGCCGAGAATAATTTTCAATTCCATTACAATATCCTACTTCTTTAATTAAAGATAAATCATAATTAGTCCGTCTTTTTAGTCTCTCGGCTTCCAATAATTTTCCATCTCTTTTTAAAATTTGAAGTTGAATTTCCAACTCGTCTTTTATGGTTTTAATAGCTCTCTTTTTTTCTTCTTCATTAGTAATAAAATGCTTAGCCGGAAAAAGAAAAAAAACTTTTTCCTCACCAATAATCCTCCTTGTAATACCATCAATTTTATAAATACTTTTTATTTTTTCACCAAAAAAATCAATACGATAAATAAGCTTTTCATTCACTGGCATAATTTCCAAAGCATTACCCACCGCTCGAAATTCTCCCGGTTTTAAATCCGTATTATTCCTTTCAAAATGAATAATAATAAATTTTCTAATCAATTCCGCCCGGTTTATTTTTTGTTCCACTTCAATTTTTAGATTCACCTTTTCATATTCCGCCGGTGACCCTAAACCATAAATACAAGAAACGGAGGCCACAATAATCACATCTTTTCTTGTTAAAAGTGCTTGGGTGGAAGCATGACGCAAGCGGTCAATTTCTTCATTGATCATTGCTTCCTTTTCAATATAAGTATCGGTCACTGGAAGATAAGCTTCTGGTTGATAATAGTCATAATAAGAAACAAAATAATGCACCGCATTATTTGGAAAAAATTCCCGGTATTCTTGGGCCAGTTGCGCCGCCAAAGTTTTATTATGTGCAATGACTAGAGTCGGCTTTTGGATTTGTTCAATCACATTGGCCACAGTAAAAGTCTTACCAGATCCCGTTACCCCTAAAAGAGTCTGATTTTTCATTCCTTTTTTTATTCCAGTTACCAATTTTTTAATGGCTTCGGGCTGATCCCCCGCTGGCTTGTATTGTGCCTTTAATTTAAATTTGTCCATAAACTTTATTTTTTATACCTCTTCAAAAAACTTTCCTTAAACTCCTCAAAATTATCATCTAAAATAGACTGGCGAATATTTTTTACTAAATGAACAATAAAATAAATATTGTGGATAGAAGACAAGGTTCCAGCGAGCATTTCCTTACCGCGAAAAAGATGAGCAATGTAAGCTTTGGAATAATTTTGGCAAGTATAACACTGACAATTATTTTCCACTGGAGTTAAATCCAAACGATATTCGGCATTAGTAATATGAATTTTCCTCTCTTTAGTATAGAATGTGCCGTTTCTCCCTAGTCGCGTAGGCAAAACGCAATCAAATAAATCCACCCCATTTTCCACTCCCATAAATAAATCCTCCGGTTCACCAATTCCCAAAAGATGTCTGGGTTTTTCTTCTGGCAAAATTTCATTCACCCACCTGACCGCGGTGGACATATCCTCTTTAGCAAATGACCCACCAATACCAAAACCAGCAAAATCAAGAGAAGACATAAATTTGGCAGATTTTTTTCGGAGTTTTTCATCTCGTCCACCTTGCACAATACCAAAAAGTGCTTGCTCGCCTCCTAATCTTTTATGTTCTGACAGTGATTTTTCTGCCCAATTATGAGTTCGTTCCAGTGCCTCCTCTTGATATTTCAAATCTTCCATTGGTGAAGTACATTCATCAAAAGCAAAAATAATATCCGCCCCTAAATTATGTTGTATTTGAATTGATTTTTCCGGTGTCAAATAATGAACAGACCCATCAAGATGAGAAGTAAAAGATACACCTTCTGGTCCAATTTTGGCCAACCGAGGAGCATCTGAATCATCAAATCTTTCGGGAATCAAAAGTGAAGCCCGCCCGGATGAACCGTTCGGACGGGGATCCACAGGATGTAAAATCTTAGAAATACCTTTTTTATAAGCCGTGCCTAAAGAAAAGATTTGAAAACCACCAGAATCTGTCATCGTTGGTCCACTCCAATTCATCATTTTTCCCAAACCACCCATTTTTTTTACTGCTTCATCTCCCGGTTGTAAATATAAATGATAAGTATTAGCTAAAATTACTTGCGCTCCAGCCATTTTTACTTGTTCGGGATTAAGTGACTTTACAGTTCCTTTTGTTCCCACTACCACAAAGGCCGGAGTTTCTATTTCTCCGTGGGCCGTTTTTAAAATACCTACTCGCCCAAGCATTCCATCTATTTTTTTTGTAATTTTGAAATTTAAAGACATTACAGGCTAATATAGCAAATTTAAAAAGAAATGCTATAATAAATAAATGAATATAAAAAATTTATTTTTAAAAAAAGATAGGAAACCCGGTGAACCTTTAACTATCAAAGAAATGGAAAGGTTGATAAAGAACCGGATGAATGTAACAAATAAAGAATTTGAGGCGGGATACAATTTAATTAAAAAGTATCCTCGTTCAGTTAGTATTTTAGGTTCGGCCCGCTTTACTTCAGATAATATTTATTACAAACAAGCAGAATCTTTAGGTAAAAGAATCGTTAAAGAATTAAATTACACCGTTGTGACTGGTGGCGGTCCGGGCATAATGGAAGCTGCCAATAAAGGTGCTTATGAAGCTGGCGGTAAGTCTCTCGGTTTTGCTATTAAATTACCTAAAGAGCAAATTGTTAATAAATATCTGACCGAATATGTTGAGTTTGAATATTTCTTCAGCCGAAAAACCTTGCTTTTCTTTTCCGCCGAAACCTATGTTTATTATCCGGGCGGTTTTGGAACAATGGATGAACTGTTTGAAATTCTCACTTTAATCCAAACGGGAGAAATTCCTCGTGTGCCCGTCATCCTTGTTGGTCACGAATTTTGGCAACCGCTTTTGGATTTGATTAAAGAAGAACTACTAGAAGATGAGCAAACTATTGATTTGCAAGACACCAATATTTACAAAATTGTAGATTCCGAAGATGAAATCCTCAGTATTATCAAAAACGCTCCATTTAGACAAGAATAATCTTTTAGAAGAGATTTTTTACTCCAAATAGGATAGCGATTAAAATCGTCAAGGTGATAAATTGGAAGACAACTCCAGTGAACTGATTTAAATTCAAAGTATTTTTGGAATGAAAAAAACCACTATGAAGTTTCTGAAATAAATTCAGGGATTGGTGATTAAAAATCACATAAAGAAAAGTAATAAAATCCGGCAATAAACTACCAATTAGTCCCACCAAAAGAGATAAGGGATGTAGTGGATTGAAAAAAAACAAAAAAGCTAAAACTAATCCCAAAAAAAGATCAGAAGAAACAAATGTCACATCCCGCACCACTCGAAACTTTTTAATAATAAAAGCAAAAAGTTTTGGATCTCGTTTAGAGTCAAGATCAACAGAAAGCAAACTATAATCTTTGTGCGGAATAGCATCAAGAACTAAATGACTAGCAAAACCTAAAACAAAACCAGCTACCGGATGGGTTGGTACAAGTGAAGCAACGGCGACACCAAAAGTGACATGAACGGATAAAATCATAATGATTGGGAGT
The DNA here is from genome assembly GCA_964545745.1 of uncultured Candidatus Saccharibacteria bacterium. Taxonomy (GTDB): domain Bacteria; phylum Patescibacteriota; class Minisyncoccia; order Phycocordibacterales; family GWA1-40-21; genus CAIJXO01. The sequence continues at coordinate 913 of CAZJFZ010000026.1, read as the reverse complement.
TAAGACAAGAATTATATTTGTTTACTTCCTGATTGTAAAGATCAATCACCTTTTTTATGGACTTTATTGAATTATCAGTTAAACTTTCATTGGGCAAACTCGGTTTAGGACAAACTGATAATGGTCGGCCAAAAATCTGCACGGCAATAATCACCTTTTCTCCATTAAAAATTCCCTCTTTAACCGCCACCCCTAACTCCGTATATTTCTCATTTAAAATATTTGCCTTATGCCCATTGCTTTCCATCCATGCTGAAACAATTTGCTGATCGCTACCAAAATTACCCAAAGCCAGATTTTCTCCGATCAAAATATATTCATAATTATTTTTTTGGGCTAAAGTGGCAACTGACTGACCACTGGGTGAAATATGCTCAAAATATTGATTAGCAAACAAATCATTTACCCTTAGATTAGCAAGATAATCTAAAATAGGATTAGAAGAAAGAGGCTCTAAAGAAACTTTTAACCTTTCTTGATTAGTAAAACTTAAAATTTGCGGTTTAACATAGTCAACATATTTTTTTTCTTTTAGATTTGATTTTACAACCGGACCAGGAGTAGAAAAACTTTCGTTTGTGAGTACTGTCACTTTAAGATATTTTTTCTGCATCATCAGTAAGTAATAAACAAAATTTGACAGACGATCAATGACCAAATCTGTGGTTTTATATAAAAAAGGAACCGGGTTTAAATCAACAGAAAAAGCTTCAGTTTTAATAAAAAGAGAAAAAAATAATAAAAAAATAACCAAAAAAGATAGACTGCTCTGTCTTAATAATTTCATCATAAAAGTTGATTATACCATAATATTAAAATCTGTTGTATAATTTACTTCATGAAAACCTTTTCCATTATTTTTGGTTATTTGAAATGGCATTATGGTCAAGCTTTAATCTCCCTAAGTAAAGTT
>CAZJFZ010000025.1:0-7939 GCA_964545745.1 uncultured Candidatus Saccharibacteria bacterium | reverse complement strand
TAGGTAGCTTTTATTTTTAGTTAGTATTATAATAGTAGAAGAATATGGAAGTAAAAATGCAAACATCTTTTATACCGAAGAAACCGATTACAGAAAATCGGGGGTCGGGCTCAACTATGAGTTTGTTTCTTCTGATTTCAATTATTCTTTTGATTGTTTCTATTGCTTTGGCTGGTGGAGTATGGTTGTGGCAAAAAGCGTTAGTTAGTCAAATTGCCAAGAATAAAGATTCACTGGTGGCGGCTAAAAATTCTTATGAGAAAGACACCATTAATTCGCTTATCAGGTTAAGTGACCGGATTGAAGTTTCCAAGAATCTTTTAGCCGAGCATTTGGCTGTTTCACCTGTTTTTGCTTTGTTGGAAAAAAATGTTTTGCGCAATATTCGTCTTAAAAGTTTAAAGTTTTCCTATGGTGGTGATGATACCAGTCCGACTGGGTCATCCGGGCGGAAAATCAAAATTGATTTGACGGGCACAGCGTCAAGTTACGGTGCTTTGTCTAAACAGTCAGATGCTTTTGGTTCAGAAAATCTTCGTAAGTTTATTTCCTCACCTATTATTTCTGATTTTAATCCAACGCCCGATGGTGGTATTTTCTTTAATTTTACTGCCATGGTGGATCAACAGTTAGTATCTTATAAAAATATAATTTTGCCTACTCAATAAAATTAAAAAATGAATCTAATTACCCCCATAATTTTAATAATCATCTCGGTCGCTATCTTTTTTGGTTTTATTGACCCAAATTACCGTGGAGAAAATTTGAGCAATGATCGTCGTAGTGTTTTGAATTTACAGAAAGAGAATGTTGATTATGAGAAGGCTTTAAATAATACTACTGCCATTCGAGAAAAAAGAAATGCTTTAACGGCGGAAAAAGGACGGATTGACTTGGACAGTTTATCTCGTTTGGAGAAACTTTTGCCAGACAATGTTGATAATATTAAATTAGTAATTGATATGAATCAAATTGCTCAAAATCATGCTTTGGTTTTGAAAAATATTAAGTTAGATACTGATACCAAATCAGACTCGGACAAACTTGGAGTTGATAACAATAAATATGGCACAGTGGGTCTTTCTTTTTCGGTCAATTCTTCCTATGATAATTTTCAAAATTTTTTGACGGATTTGGAAAGAAGTTTGCGTCTCGTGGAAATTACGGAGTTGTCCGTGATGGGTAATGATACGGGTATTTATGATTTTTCTGTTGGACTAAAAACTTACTGGTTAAAATAATTTAATAAGATGACCAAAAATATCAAACAAATAATTATTGCTCTTGTCCTCATCATCATTGCCTTTTTTGGTTTTAAATATTTTTTTGTGGACAAGGATAGTCGCAGTTCGTCTTTAGTGGCTGAAGAAACCTCCACCTCCACTTTTGTGGATGGTCAGGTAATTCTCTCTTTACTTAATCAATTAGATAAGGTTTCTTTGGATGTTTCAGTTTTTTCTAATGAAATTTTTGCTAGTTTGGTGAGTTTTGAACAACCAATTCCTGAGCAAGTGATTGGTCGGCCTAATCCCTTTTTACCGATTGGCCGAGACAGTGGCTTGGTTCTGCCAGCTAATGTGGCCACTACTTCAAGACGATAGTTTGGATATTAAATTATTATGAGCATATTAGATATATTGGTTCAAAAAGAAATAATCAAGCGCGGGGATGTTAGCCGGATTAAAGCAGAAATTGAATCAACCGGTTTATCTCCCGAGCAGGTTCTAATGAAACAAGGCGTCAATGAAGACGCCATTTTGGACGCTAAGGGTGAATATCATAATATTCCTACCAGAAATTTGGAAGGCAAACAAATCCCTTTCTCTATTCTTAAAAATATTTCTGAAGATTCTGCTTTGCATTATAAATTTGTTCCTATTGGAATAAAAGATGGATTGCTAGAGGTGGGGATTGTGGATCCAGAAAATATTGAAGCGCGTGATGCTTTAAATTTTATTGCCAGTAAATTAAATATGCCTTTTAAACTGTATCTTATTTCTTTATCAGATTTTGAAAAAGTTATTGATGATTATAAGGGTTTATCTGGTGAAGTGACAAAAGCCCTGACTGAATTAGAAACAGAATTATCTGATGATGTAGACAATGTTGAAATTAGTGCAGGCTCTCAAGTAGAAGATCCTTTGGAGACAAAAATTGTGGAAGATGCACCAGTGACAAAAATTGTGGCCACAATGCTTCGTTATGCTACGGAGGGTAATGCTTCGGATATTCATATTGAACCAATGAAAGACAAGATCCGAGTTCGTTTCCGTGTGGATGGTATTTTAAATACTAGCTTGCTTTTGCCGGTGGCGGTTCATTCAGCGGTGGTGGCGCGGATTAAGATTTTGTCTAATATGAAATTGGATGAGAAGAGAAAACCACAGGATGGTCGTTTTTCGGCTAAAATTGATGAACGAAAAATTGATTTCCGTGTTTCCACTTTTCCGACTTATCATGGAGAAAAAATTGTGATGAGAATTTTGGATCAGGAAAGGGGAGTTCAAACTTTAGACAAAATTGGCCTGTCCGAAACAAATTTAGCTTATATTCGTGATGCCATTAAACGGCCATATGGAATAATTTTAATTTCTGGCCCCACTGGTTCCGGTAAAACTACCACCATGTACTCAATGTTGGGAGAAATTAATAAAGAAGAGCTAAATGTTCTGTCATTGGAAGATCCTATTGAATACAATATTGAAGGTGTCTCACAATCACAAGTTTTTGCTGATATTGGCTATACCTTTGCTACTGGTTTGCGTACCACTTTAAGACAAGATCCAGATGTAATTATGGTGGGTGAGATTCGTGATAAGGAGACCGCCGCTTTGGCCGTTCAAGCCGCCTTGACTGGTCATTTAGTTTTGGCGACAATTCATACTAACAATGCCGTGGGTGTGATCCCGCGATTGATTGATATGGGGGTGGATCCATATTTGATTGCACCAACTCTTATCTTAACAATGGCTCAACGATTGGTAAAAACTCTTTATCCGGGAACGGGTAAAGCGGTCACTGTTGAAGGTAGTATTAAAGCCCTTTTGGAAAAAGAATTTCAGGATTTACCGGAAGAGTATAAGAAAAATTTACCAAAATTTGATTCTGTTTATGACCCGGAAGCTTCTCCCGAATGCCCAACTGGGACTAAAGGCCGAATTGCTGTGTTTGAAGCTTTTAAAATGAATAAAGAGATTGAAAAGATTATCTTAACTGATCCCACGGAGAATAGTATCTTTGAATCTTTAAGAAAGAGAGGTATGCTGACCTTAAAAGAAGATGCCATTATCAAGGCTTTAAATAAACAGATACCTTTTAGCGAGGTTGATGGTTTGGGACTGACGGAGGAGGATGTTTAAGGTTATTTATTAGTTTTTAATTGTGATATAATATAATATATGGAAAATATTAAACCAAAAGTGTTTATTGTTGACGATGACAAGTTCTTGTTAAATATGTATTCAATTAAGTTTAGCAAGAGAAACTTTGAAGTAAATTCGGCGGTGTCTGGTGAGGAAGTTTTGAATAAAATCAAAGAAGGTTACATCCCGGATATTATTTTGCTTGATATTGTGATGCCGGGGATGGATGGTTTTGAGGTTCTAAATAATTTAAAGAAAAATAATTTAGCACCACAAGCTTTAGTTATTATGTTGACCAATCAGGGTCAATTAGCTGATATTGAAAAAGCTAAAAGTTTTGGTATTGGTGGTTATATTATTAAAGCGACCACTATTCCATCAGAAGTGGTGGAAGAAGTAGAAAGAATTTATAATTTACATAAAAAATAATTTTTTATGGCTGACTATAAAACAATTTTAACAGATTTGGTGACAACGGTGGTCAATGAAGGAGCTTCAGATTTACATTTATCTGAAGGCCGTCACCCGACTATCCGAGTTTCTGGTATGCTTTTGCCTTTAGTCAAACATCAGGAACTAACCAAGGCGGATACCGCTGGATTGATTAACGAATTGTTATCAGAAAAAAATAAAAAGATATTTGCGGACACAAAAGAAGTAGACTTTTCTTATAGTTTAGGGGAAGCTCGCTTTCGCGGTAATGCTTTTCTTCAACAAGGAGCGGTCTCGGTGGCTTTGCGTTTGGTCCCAAAGAAAATCAGAACCTTTGAAGAACTTAACTTACCAGATATTTTGAAAACTTTTGCAGAAAAACAGCAAGGATTCTTTTTGGTAGTAGGTCCAGTGGGACATGGTAAAAGTACCACTTTGGCGACAATGATTGATTATGTAAATAATAGTCGGGCGGAACACATCTTAACTATTGAGGATCCTATTGAATACATTTATGAACAAAAACGGTCAGTGGTTGACCAACGGGAAGTTCGGATTGATACGGATGATTTTTCTACTGCCTTACGAAGTATGTTTCGTGAAGATGTGGATGTTGTTTTGATTGGAGAAATGCGTGGTTTGGAAACCATTTCCACCGCGGTAACGGCGGGTGAAACTGGACATTTGGTTTTTTCCACTTTGCATACTAACAGTGCCGCCCAGACCATTGATAGAATAATTGATTCTTTTCCCGCTGGTCAGCAAGACCAAATTCGCAGTCAGTTATCCAGTAGTTTGAATGGCATTTTTTCTCAAAGATTAATTCCCAGAATTTCCGGTGGTTTGATTCCCGCTTATGAGTTACTTATAAATAACAGTGCGGTGTCTAATCTTATTCGAGAAAAGAGAACTCATGAAATAAATACCGTGATTGAAACCAGTTCACAAGAGGGGATGGTGGATATGAACCGTTGTTTGGCGGATTTAGTAGCCCGAGGAGAAATTAGTATTGAAAATGCTTATGCCTTTTCTTTAAATCCAAAAAATTTAGAGCGGTTGATCTAAAAAAGAAGGACAAGGACTGGCCTTGTCAGACGGGAGAAAAGGCCAGTCCTTGTCCTACAAATAAAAAAATGATTTTTAAATACAAAGCCTTAGATAATAGTGGTAATCAAAAAGAAGGAACCATTGAAGCGGTGAGCTTGGAGGTGGCTATCAGTTCTTTGCAAAAAAGAGATTTAGTTTTATCTAATATTGTACCGGTGGAGGATAAATCTTTTTTGGAAAAGAAAATCATTTTTTTTGAACGAGTTACCAGTAAAGATATTGTGATCTTGTCCCGGCAGATGTCCACTTTGTTTGAAGCTCAAGTTTCGGCCTTGCGTGTCTTTGAATTGTTATCTAGTCAGGCAGAAAAGCCGACCATTCGGCGTAAATTAGGAGAAATCGCCAGTGACTTACAAGCGGGTAGTACCATCTCTGAAGCCCTCGCTAAGCATCCAGATATGTTTTCGGATTTTTATGTCAATATGGTCAAATCTGGAGAGGAGTCCGGTAAACTGGATCAGACTTTGCTTTATTTGGCAGATTATTTAGATCGGACGCACGAAGTTACTTCTAAAGTAAAAAGTGCCTTGGTTTACCCAGCTTTTATTGTCTTTACTTTTATTGCGGTAATGGTCTTGATGCTAACTGTGGTGATTCCTAAAATTAGTTCCATTTTGACTGATTCTGGACAAGCCATACCTTTTTATACTCGTATTGTTTTGAGTATTTCAGGATTTTTTGTTAATTATGGAATATTTATTTTGCTTCTTTTGGTAGTGGGTGGGTTCTTTTTATGGCGATACAGCCAAACCGAGGCGGGGCAATACACTTTTGCTCGTTTCAAAATTTCTTTGCCGGCGATTCAGGTTTTATATCGTAAGTTGTATTTATCTAGGATTGCGGACAATATGAATGTGATGCTTTTGTCTGGTATACCAATAGTTCGTGGTTTGGATCTTACATCTAAAGTGGTGGATAATAAAGTTTTTGAAAATGTTTTAAAGCAAGCGGTGGAAGATGTTAAAACCGGTAGTTCTGTATCTGATGCCTTGATGAAATCAGGGGAAATTCCGGGCATATTTATTGCGATGGTTAAAATTGGGGAAGAGACCGGTCAATTGGGCAATATTTTAAAGACTTTGGCTTTGTTTTACCGTCGAGAAGTGGTTAATGCCATTGACACTTTGGTGGGGTTGATTGAACCGGTGATGATAGTTTTTCTTGGTTTTGCGGTAGCTTTTCTTTTGGCTTCAGTTCTTATTCCTATTTACAATATTTCGTCAGCGATGTAGTTTTCCCCAGTTTCGTGTTGTTGACAATCTTAAATGTGATATAATAATTAAAGGTCAAATTTATTAGCAATTTATTAAAAATAATTTATGAATAAAAAAGGTTTTACATTAATTGAATTGTTGGTCGTTATTGCTATCATTGGTATCTTGTCTTCAGTAGTCTTGGCGTCATTGAATAGTGCCAGGAATAAGGCAAAGATTGGAAAATTTCAAGAAGAAATGAGTTCTCTCCGAACTTCGGCTGAGATCTTCTATAGTACTGGCAATACATACACCGGTTTTATTACAGGTGGTATGACGGCGGCAATTACTGGTTTTGATTCTAGTGCTAGTAATTTGTATACTTCCCTTATAGGAAATACTTCTGACGGTAAGGTTTGGGGAGGGATAGGGGGTACACCTTCTGGTCAGGCTTGGGCAGTGTATGGGAGAAACCCTGGTTCGGTCGTTGATACAGTAGTTAAGACTGATATTTGGTGTGTTGATAGTACTGGTAAGTCTGGTAATCCATCGGTTAATGCTGTTGCTCAACTTACTGCCGCGACACAAGTTGCTGTTTGTTGGTAGGTTTAAGATTCTGTGCTTAACAAAAAACCGTCGAAATGCGGTTTTTTGTTTGGGGTTTTTAAGAGGGGATGATATAATATCCTAATGAAAAAAGGCTTTACGATTATAGAGGTTTTGATTGTAATTGGTATTATTGCCATTTTAACGGTGATTATCTTTCCCTCCATAAATAATATTCGGAAGAAAAATCGTGATACAGAAAGAGTGGGAGATATTTCGGCCATTCAGCTTGGTCTTGCGCTTTATAAGAATAAAAATAATGTTTATCCTCTAAATCTAGATATTCTTGAAAATGACAAATATGTAACTTTAGATTCTATTACTCCACCTGATTCTTCTGATTCATATCACTATGTGCCTTTAGCCAGAAACCCTAGTACCAAATGTACTTATTATCATCTAGGAACTTTACTTGAATTATCCAGTGGGCAAATAGATACAGTTGATAATTTTAGCTCCGTTGGTTTAAATAGTAGCACTCCCGGTGATTATAAATACTGTGGTAATGATGAAGAGGGTATTGATGGTAACAATGTTACTAATCCACTAATGTATGATGTCCGTCCTTAATTAAAATGAGTACAGAAATTATTTTTTACATTTTAGTTTTTATTTTTGGTAGTATCGTTGGTAGCTTTTTAAATGTTTTAATTTTGCGTTATAACACTGGTGTTTCAATAATGAAAGGTCGGTCATTTTGTTTTTCTTGCGGTAAAAAGCTTGGGCCCTTGGAGCTCATACCCATTTTAAGTTTTATAATCCAGAAAGGAAGGTGTCAGGGTTGTCAAAGTAAAATTTCTTGGCAATATCCAGTGGTGGAGTTTATTACTGGAGCACTTTTTGTGGGTGTTTTTATAAAATATTTAGGTTTAATTGGTCTCTTTTTTGACCTTTGGTCTGTCTTGATTGCTCTTGCGGTAATGGCGGTTTTGGTTTCCATTGCCATTTACGACTTTAAACATAAAATAATTCCGGATAGTTTAGTTATTGCTTTTGGCCTATTAGCCATATTTAAGATTATTGCAGATCTTTTTCTTACTTCTAGTTTTTCCACTGAAATAAAAACTCATTTAATTTGGTATTTATTAGCTGGACCAATTTTAGCTTTGCCTTTTTTCTTTATTTGGTTATTTTCTAGAGGGCAGTGGATGGGTTTGGGTGATCCTAAACTGATTTTGGGTATTGGTTGGTTTTTGGGTCCGATTTTTGGTTTGTCGGCAGTGATTTTGGCTTTTTGGA
>CAZJFZ010000024.1:0-7951 GCA_964545745.1 uncultured Candidatus Saccharibacteria bacterium | reverse complement strand
CCCCCCCGCCACATTAAAAGAAAAACGATTGGCTTTCCAACCTCGGGCTTTGGCTTCTACACTCATGGCAAACATATCTCTAATATGGGACCATGCACCAGTATAAGTAGCGGGATTAGACCGTGGTGTCCGACCAATAGGTGATTGATCAATCAAAATCACGCGAGAAACATATTCCGTTCCCGTAAAACTCTGACAGTTATATATTTCATTGGTATGATGTCTCTTAGTAAACAGGGCCTCCAAATTTTTATTTATTATTTCATAAACAAAAGAGGACTTGCCCGAGCCAGACACACCCGTCACACAAACGAGCTTACCCAGTGGTACATCCACATTTAAATTTTTAATATTAAAAATATTTCCGCCACGAATTTTAAGCGCTCCTTTATCAGTCTGCCGTCTCTTTTCTGGAACAGCTATTTTCTTATCCCCGCGTAAATAATCCAAGGTAATAGACTCCGAAGGATTTGTTTTAGCTGTTAACAGTTCATCCAAATAACCAGCCACAATAATCTTTCCGCCATGTACTCCCGCTCCTGGCCCAATATCCACAATATAGTCTGAAGAATAAATAGTGTCTTCATCATGTTCCACCACAATAATAGTATTACCCAAATCCCGCAAATCAATCAAAGTTTTAATCAAACGGTCATTGTCCCGAGAATGCAAACCAATTGTTGGCTCATCCAAAACATAAAGTGCTCCCACTAAACCGGAACCAAGCTGAGAGGCTAATCTAATTCTTTGAGCTTCACCGCCAGACAAAGTATGCGCCCGTCTATTCAAAGACAAATATTCAATACCAACATCCATCATAAATTTCAACCGATCATCAATTTCTTTTATTACCACACTGGAAATTTCTTTTTCTAACTCGGTCAATTTAATTTTATCAAAAAATGTTTTAGCATCCGTGATGGACAAAGCCGTAAGTTGCACAATACTTTTGTTATTTAATAACACATGCAAAGCTTCCTCTCGCAAACGCGTCCCATTACAAATATCACAATTTTCTTCGCCAAAAAACTGTTTAGTCCCTAAACCATTACACTCGGGGCAAGCGCCATAAGGCGAATTAAAAGAAAATAATCGTGGTTCAATTTCCGGATAAGAATAACCATCATAGGGACACATAAATTTAACGGACATCATTTTCTCTTCACCGTTAGTTTCTATTTTTAATAAACCTTTACTCTCATCAATAGCTTTTTCTATTGCCTCACTTAACCTTTCTTTCGTTGCTTGTATCTGGTTTTTGTTTTTACCTGTGGTGAGCTTGGTCGAACCAAACTCGCTAATATAAAATTCATCCACCAAAACATCAATATTATGCTTTTTGGTCTTGGATAAAACAATTTGCTCACGAAGCTTTTTCATTACTCCATCAATTTTTACCCACTCATAACCCTTGCTTAATAAATCATAGAGTAGTTGATAATATTCGCCTTTTCGCCCCACTACCACCGGAGAAAAAATCCGGACTTTAGCATCCGTATAAGGCACACCTAAAACCACTTTGGTATTCTTTTCCAAATTAGTATTGGTAACAGTTTTAATGATGGTCTCCAAAATTTCTTCATTGGATAACTTTTTTATTTCTCGGTCACAAATAAGACAATGTGGCCGACCAATTCGAGCATATAAAATTCTTAGATAATCATATATTTCAGTAATAGTAGCTACAGTAGAACGAGGATTATTAGAACGGGATTTTTGGTCAATGGAAATAGCCGGAGATAAGCCGGTGATTTCATCCACATCCGGTTTTTGCATTTGATGTAAAAATTGCCGAGCATAAGAAGATAAAGATTCAATATATCGTCTTTGCCCCTCGGCAAAAATGGTATCAAAAGCCAAAGAACTCTTGCCCGAACCAGACAAACCAGTAAAAGCAATAAGTTTATTGCGGGGCATCTCCACGGACACATTTTTCAAATTATGCGTCCTTGCTCCTTTTATTATTATTTTTTCTTCTTTGTTTTTCATATAACTTCAACCACAAATGCCCCGGCATTTACTGCTAGGGGTTTGATACAAATTATATTACTCTTTCCCTCCCAAAAAGGCAAATTCCTATCTATTATAAAACTTCAACCTCTTCTTAATAAAAAAGGAGGAAAGCAGGAGAACGAGGAAAAGGAAAGTAAATTTATAGTCAAAAAAATGAAAAGTGGGAGAAAAACTACCATAATAAATATCCAACAGAAGACCATACAAAATTATCTCATTAAAATAATTCAAATAATAAAGAAGGAATAAAGCAAAAAGTACACTCACCCACCACGGGCAGGTGATAATGACTAAAAACAAAATTATATCCAGAATTATATGTTTCATGTTGGGGTGATGTTATATAACTATCTCCACAAAATTTAACTCAGAAATATTAACCGGGCTTTTAAAAAGAACAGTTTGAAAAGAATCTTTCTCCTTGAAATCCACTTTCTCTACAATACCAAAAACATTAGCGGTAATAGACGGAATAACAATTGTATCCCCCTCTTTAACTTCCACTTCTCTTGGTAAAGAGATATTAAAATTACCACCCCCCATTCCTATCGCTTCCACACTAACAGAATTTGTTCCTAATTTAACTGGTAATTTTTGATCTGGACTGGAATAAAGAATGATTTTAGAAGAATGTGTCAAAACTTCACTAATTTCTCCAATATAAACATTAGCACTAGCTAATACCTTATCTCCAACTTTTATCTCATAATCTTCACCAATATCCACGATCAAAGTATCATAAGGAATTTGCGGTGGTTTGACTAAAATAGAAGCAAGAACAGTTTTCCCTTTAATTTCTTTTCGGCCAAGCAAATCTTTCAAAACTTCATTTTCATTTCGCAAAATATTATTATCGGCTAGCAAATTACCAGCTAAAAATAACTTTTGTTCCAAAGCAACTCGTTCATTTATCAAAGACTGCTTGAATTTAAAATACTCAAAAAAACTAGAATAAACAATAGAATTCTTTACTTGCCAGAAAGGTTTAGCCACCGAAAAAAGAACTTGTCTCACTGGACCGGTCGCCATAATAATAATGGCAATAATTAAAATAGTAATAATAATTAAAATTTTCTTTTGGACATTCTTCTTTCGTGTTTCAAAATTACTGCTTTTTTGGGGGTAATTCATCTTCGTTTTCAATTAAAACTTCACGAAAATCTTCCAAATTTTCCAAAATAATTCCCGTTCCACGAGCGATAGCGGTCAACGGATCTGAAGCAATATAAACCGGTATTTTTAATTCCTCATTTAAAAGAGTATTCAATCCTCTAATAAGCGCTCCACCGCCCACCAAATATATACCTCGTTGCATCACATCAGCAATCACTTCTGGTGGAGTCGTTTCCAAAACTTCCTTGACTGTCTCCACTAAATTAGCAATGGATTGAGACATAGCTTCTCGTACATCACTGTCTGTGATAATAACTTCACGTGGTAAACCAGTAACCAAATCCCGTCCCTTCACAGAAATTTCCATTGGCTGTTCAGGGATGACCGAACCAACATTTATTTTTATTTCTTCCGCCGTTTTTTCTCCAATTAAAATCTTAAATTCGCTTCGTAAATAAGCAATAATGTCATTGTTCAACTTATCACCAGCAATCCGTAGATTTTTTGATTTGACAATACCACCAAGGGAAATGACCGCAATATCCGAAGTTCCACCTCCAATATCAATTACCATACTACCAATGGGACTTTTGATCGGTAAACGAATACCGATAGCTCCAGCCATTGGCTCTTCTACAATAAAAACTTCCCGGGCACCAGCATTTCTGGTGGCATCCCGCACCGCTCGAATTTCCACATTTGTTACACCAGAAGGAACGCCAACCACCACTCGTGGACCAAAAGGTTTAGGTGAAAGTTCTTCCGCTTTTTTAACCAAATAAGCAATCATTTCTTCTGTCACTTCAAAATCAGAAATCACTCCATCTACGAGTGGTCGAACCGCCACAATATGTGGAGGAGTTCGTCCCAGCATAGCTTTAGCTTGTGCCCCCACTGCTACTACCCGACCTGTTTTTTGATTCAAAGCCACTACCGAAGGTTCATTGAGGACAATACCTTTGCCCACCAAATAAACCAGAGTGTTAGCCGTTCCTAAATCAATTCCAATGTCATTGGAAAATCGCCTATTTATTTTATCTTTTATTTTGTTAAAAAAGGCAGACATTTTTATTTATACTCTATAACAAAATTCAGTAAATCTTTTTCTTTAATCATACTGACTTTTTCACTAGCTCTTTCTTTTATTTCATATTCTCCACTAGCTAAAGTTTTTTCACTAACAATTATTCGTAGAGGAATACCTAATAAATCAGAATCAGCAAACTTTTCTCCCGGTCGTAAATCCCGATCATCAAACAGTACTTCAATTTTATTTTTTTGCAAATTTTTATACAAATCTTCCGCCATTTTTCTAACTTCCTTTTTGTCACCAATTTCTATTAAATGAACATAAAAAGGAGCAATCTCACTTGGCCAAACCAAGCCTTTATTATCAGACAAGGCTTCTGCCACAGTACCCATCACTCGTCCCGGACCAATACCGTAAGAACCCATAAAAACAAGATTTTTTTCTCCTTTTTCATCAAGATAAGTTAAACCAAAAGGTTCAGAAAATTTGGTGCCCAGAGTAAAAATATTTCCCACTTCCACCGCTTTTACTTCTTTTAATTTTTTTTCTTCCAAATCTAAATCTTTAAGTACTGTCCCAGTCAAAACTTCTTTATTGACAGCCAAACCTTTTTTTTCATCCAAATAAATTATATCTTCACCAGAATCAGTTATAGTCTGAAATTCATGAGAATACTTACTAAAACTACCACCAGAAGCAAAAGTTAAATAAGTTTTATCCCCAAGACCAACTCTTTTAAAAATGTTTTTATAAGCTTCTTTGGCTTTTTCATAAAACTCCAAATGTTCCTTTTCATTACGAGAAAAGGAATACATATCTTTCATCAAAAATTCCCGGCAACGGATAATTCCACTTTTGGCGCGAGCTTCATTTCGAAACTTGGTTTGAATCTGATAAGGATAGGAAGGCAAATCTTTATAAGAACGAATATGATCTTTCATCAGTCTGGTGAGTGCCTCTTCGTGAGTAAAAGCCAAACCAAGTTCTGTCTCATTTTTTAATTTAGTTTTGAACCAATTATCTACTATCTTATCATCCCAACGATTGGTTTTTTCCCAAGTTTCTTTTTCCTGCAGAGAAGTTAAAAATATTTCCTGACCACCAATCTGATTCATCTCTTCTCGAATAATATTATTTATTTTATTTAAAACTCGTAAACCTAAAGGTAAATAAGAATACACTCCGGCCATCTCCTTATTAATAAAACCAGCCTTAATGAGAAGTTCAGCATTTTTACTAACTTCATCTTTTGGGGCTTCTTTACGCGTTTTGCTAAAAAGCTTTGATTGATACATAGCCGTATCATAGCGTATTTTGAGAAAAAAACAACCTCACCTAGCCTCTCCCTGACTAAGGAGAGGAAGAGAAAATTTAGAAAAATTTTAAGATGTCACGGTAGGTAATGACGAGCATCAGAGCAATTAGGATAAAAAAACCAACTGTATTCAAAGTATTGGCAATTTTGGGCTTAATCGGGCGTTTGATAATGGCTTCAATAATAACAAAGAGGACTCGCCCACCGTCTAGAGCCGGAAAAGGAATCAAATTTATCACGGCCAAGTTAAGAGAAATAAAAGCCACAAAACCCAAAAAATAAGCTAAACCAAAATTAGCGGCATCTCCCACTAAACTAACAATCCCCACCGGACCAGACACTTGAGAAAAGTCTCCTTGTCCCCGAACCGTTTGCCAAAGGAAAGTCCCCAAACCAACCGCCACTTGTTTAAAAGTAGTGACTGTCAATTTTCCTCCCTCCCACAAAGCTAAAACAGGGTTAAGTTTTACTACCCCTACATTTTCCATATAAACACCAATCACCTTTTTATTTTCCGTTTTATTAAATTCGGGCGTAACTTTTATTTGTTTAGTCTGACCAGCGCGACTATAAGTAATATTTACTTCACCACTAATATTTTTTTTAATTTCCTCCACCACGGTCACTGAAGTTAATTCCTTGGTCATTAAGGAATCCACTGAAAGTAATCTATCTCCTTGTTTTAAGCCCGCTTTCTCCGCGGGAGAATTAGGAAGAACACCGGTTAAAATAACCTGGCTATCTTTTATGTATTTAGAATAATTTGATGATCCTTCACCCACCGGCACCAATGAACCAAAAGAAAAAGAAACAGAAATAAGGAGCCAAGCAAATAAAATATTAAAAAATATTCCAGACAATAAAACACTAGCTTGCTTCCACTTTTTAGCATTAACAAAACTCCGAGCACTATCTTTACCAGTTATAGATTCCTCATTTGGATTTTCACCAAAAATCTTTACATAACCACCAAAAGGAATAAAGTTCAAAACATACTTAGTTTCTCCCCTGACCCAACTTAAAATTTTTGGCGGAAAACCAATAGCAAATTCATCCACTCTAATCCCCGCCCTTTTGGCCACCAAAAAATGCCCCAGCTCGTGAACAAAAATCAACACCGCCAACACCACTAAAAATAATATTATGGTCATTATGTTTATTCTTAAACCTGTGCAAGAAACATTTGAAATTAAATAATATTAAATTATTCGCGCTTAACCCATTTTTGCAGACAAAAAAGGGTCCCTGCGTCTCATAATCTAATATTATTTAGCCCGTAATTTCTTTATTCTTTTTATTAAAAATATCCTCCAGCGCTTTGTTCCCCGCATCTACCAACTTTTGCATCTCTCCCTTAAACCTAAACTTGTCATCCTCTCCCATACCACCGGCTTTTTCTTTGGCTTCAATATCTTTGACCACTTCATCTCGAACCGCTCGCAAAGTAATTTTGCCATGTTCCAGTTTGTCCTTAGCCATCTTAATCAAAATTTCTCGTCTTTCAGAGGTTAACTCTGGAAAAAATACTCGCACTCCTTTCTCATCGGTTTTTAAAGAGACACCAAGATTTGCCACCGTAATGGCTTTTTCTACTGCTTTAACTTGTGAAGCATCCCACGGCGTAACTAATAAAGATTTTGGATCAGCAATAGAAACGGAACCCACTTGATTTATTGGCATTCTCTGACCGTAACTTTCCACTATTACACTATCTAAAAGCTGAGGTGAAGCCATACCCGTCCGAATACCAGTGTATTCTTTCTTCATCCACTCCTCCGTCTCCTTAATTTTATTTTTTAATTTTGTAAAATCGTAAATCATATTTTTCTTTAAATTAATTTCTAATGAGATTATTATAGCATGACCACCTCGGCTCACAAAGCTTCGCCACTCCTCCTTAGAAAAGGAGGAGTTTAGTGGAATTTCATACGGTGATTGCCAAATGTTCCAAAATTATCTTAATGGAAGGAGATTCATCATTGGCATAACTAATGGCCCTTTCCAAATCTTCTATAGCTAATAGACTACCATTTCTTGCATTATGATCATTTTTTTCTTTTAAACTATTTTTAATTATTTTTTCTATTTTCTTTATGAAAGAAATGGCATCCGCTTTGTTTGATTTTTCATCTTTAATATCTTTGAGGATTTTGGCCACCATGGTAAGTCTCTTTCCTACTTTGGCCTTTAAAAATTCCTCTGCCGAATAAAGTGGTACGGAGTACCCTCCATCAATCCCCGCCTTAGTTAAGGCGGGGTGTCCATTCTGATGGACGGGGCGGTTGTGTTCAGAGGTGTCCATATTTAGACCTTGACTTCCTATAATCAACCGAGATTTCAAGGTCGGGATTAAATCCGTCACTGACGGCATTATTAAAAAGAAGACAGTATCAGCCTTCGGTTCTTCAAAAATTTTGAGTAAAGAGTTTTGTGCATCTTTGGTTATAAAATTAGTCAAAATTACAAAAAACTTTCTTTCA
>CAZJFZ010000023.1:0-8506 GCA_964545745.1 uncultured Candidatus Saccharibacteria bacterium | reverse complement strand
AGTCCAGACTTTTCTGTAATTCTTGGTTTTTTTATAATTAATTCGTTCATGATTTTATTTTACTTGCCCTGAGATTTTTTCGAAGGGTTTCATTTTATTTTCTAAGAATTTAAAAACTTCCGCTGGATTATCCATAATCAAATATTTATAATTTAAAACATCTAGCGGATTTATATTTCGGAACTCATCCAATTTGATATTACCAAAATTTCTAAAACCACGATCCAAATTTACATCTTTTTTAGAAACAATAATATAAGCGGAATTAGCTCTCTTATTTAAAACTTGTTCTGCTCCCTTAATCTTAGATAAACTTTTCAAAACACTTAAAGCCTCCTTAGTTTTTGGTGATAAGGCCTTTAAACTGTCTAAGAAAAAGACTTCATTATCACGAAACTTTCTAGACATAATTGTAAAAAGAGCTTTGGCTTTCATCTTTTTATTAACCTTTCTATCATAATTCTTTTCATTTCTTGGGCCATGAGCCACCCCTCCTCCCACCCAGATTGGGGAACGAGTAGAACCGTGACGCGCTCGACCCAAACCCTTTTGCTGCCAAGGCTTTTTACCACCACCAGACACTTCCCCCCGAGTTTTGGTATGAGCTAAATTAGTGCGTTTATTGCTCATTAAAGAAATTACAACTTGATGCACTAAGTCTGCCTTCCATGGTAAAGAAAAAATGCTTTCTGGTAATTTTATGGTTTCTACTTCATTACCATCTTGGTTATAAACTAGAGCTTCAAGGGCACCCAAGGTTTTTAAGATTTTTTTTGTAGTCGTTTTTTTCATAATATTTAAATTAGCCGACAATTTCAATCAAAGTTCCTCTTTTGCCAGCCATCGCCCCCAAAACCAAAAGCTCATTATTAGTTTGATCCAACTGAATAATCTTAAGACCAGAAATAGTTACCCGATCCGAACCGGTTCGGCCACCCATTCTCATTCCTTTTGGCACACGGCCACCTTCTCTTGTACCACCAGAAATAGAACCCGGAGCGCGTTCCGAGTGCTTTTGACCATGAGTTCTTGGTTGTCCTTTGAAACCATGGCGTTTAATAACACCTTGAAAACCTTTACCTTTTGAGATAGAAGAAACGGTGATTTTATCTCCTTCTTTGAAATTAGTCAGATCAATCTTATCACCTACTTTCAAATTAGCTAGATCTTTTTCATCTTCAATCCTAAATTCTTTTATAAACCTAAAATTTCCTAAGCTTTTCAAATGACCCTTAACCGCCTTATTAATATTCTTTTCTTTTTTAACACCAAAACCCACCTGCACAGAATTATAACCATCAACTTTCTCTGTTTTGATTTGAGTAATAATTACTGGTCCAGCTTCCAAAACAGTCACCGGCACGACATTGCCTTTATCATCAAACACTTGAGTCATATTCTTTTTTACTCCGAGGATAAATTTCATATAAAAAATAAGTAATGGCGATATGAGCAAATCTATTTCTTGCTCCTATCCCCTGCGTTTCATCTTTTTACAGATTCCAAGAGTCTAGCAGATTAGGGTAATAAATGCAAGACCACCCCGGTATCAGAATACCACCCCTCCTAAGAAAGGAGGGGTGACCTACTTATACAAATCATGATCCCCGACAGCGAGCAAGGACACCTCTTTTTTAGAGAGATATTCAAAAACAATCCGAATTTTATAATTTACAGAAAAGCTATAACAACCCTTTAAAGTTCCATGAAGCTTATGAACTTTTAGACTTTTATGATTACTTCTATTGCGAAAAAGGACAATCTTTTCTTTAATTTCTCCTTGCAAGGACACTTCTGCTTCATTATACAGACAAATAAAGGAGGGCTTATAGTTAATTTCTAACATAGGATTATTTAAATTTCCTAGCTAACACATCTAAATCCCCTTTTAAATCGGGTTCCTTTTGGGCCCTTAGAATAATTGCCACGGCCTCATCATCAGACATACGACGCAGAGCTTTACGCACCACATCGGCTTTGTTGGCGGCACTACCACTCTTCACCATTCTATTTATAAATTCTTCCAAATTGGCCGGAAGTGGCACTGATATTGTACTCATGTTTTTATTTAATTAAATGATAAGTTAATATGATATTATCATACATCCTAGCCCCAAATAAAGCAAGTTTCTAATTTACCCCACTGTCTTTGTACACATCCACAACTTTCGCTATAGCGAAAGTCTTAATCTGAAGTAACCCATGGGTTACTTGATTATTCTCCTTCTCCCCCACCCACCAAAAAAAGAGCCTAGTTTAAAGCTCTTTTTCCATTAATTCAACATTAAAAAAAATTAGAACCCCAACCAGATGAATACCCTAATATAATAGATAAAATAATAGTCATCAAATTTACGATTAGAAATGTAACATTTTTTTGAATTTTATATATTTGATCAGACTCTACACCTTTAATTGAAAAAAATGATTTAATAGAAACAATTATGGCTATAATACTATATATCGAAAATAAACCCCAAAGTAAATTACCCTCATATTCTCCAGAAAAACTAATTCTTCCACCACCAAAAATTCCTTCAACTCAAAAATAGTAAAAAGAAGCAAGGGTGTAAAACCACCAATGAGGAAGTACTATTTGAAATAGTAGAGAAATAATCGCAAAAGTTCTAAATATAGTCTTATTCATCAAAAGATTATATCATCAATCTCTGTATTAAACAACAAAAAACCACCTATTTTACAAAGTGGTTTTTTGGCCTTCTTTTTCCACTACTTTGGCAGACAGACTGATCTAATAAATATCATGATCACCTATAAGTTCAAGCCGGATAGTATTTGAATCTACAAATAGAAAAATAATCCTAATTTCATAATCAACAGAAAACGCCCAGTAATCTTTGAGATCACCATTTAATTTGTGAGTTTTAAGTTTATTATCAAAAGGATTAGCACGAAAAATATTTTCTTTTTCTCCACCTTATCTTTAATTTCAACGGGTAACTTCTTATACTGACGAATAAATTTTGGAGAATATAATATTTTCATTATATTACCTTAAATCTTTGAATGATTTTAGTACCTTATACTTACCATTTTCAAAATCTTTTTGCGACTGTTTCAAATCCTTTAACAAATTTGCTCTTTTCCAATTCCTAATCATGTCCCTGATAAACTCGCTAACGGAAGAATACTGCCCCTCTTTGACATAAGCATCTACTTCCTTTTTCATCTCCACTGGCATTGATATATTTACTATATTTCTCATGTGAGTAGTGTAACAAATTGTAATACAGCCGTCAAGCCGAACTGGGTCCATAAACTTTCGCTATAGCGAAAGTCTCAATCTGAAGTAAGTCATAGTTTACATTGGTAATGTGAGATACACCATGGTGTATCTCATCTTCGAACTCAATCACCCACCCCACCCACCAAAAAAGAGCTTGGTTTTTGGGTTAGAGACTTTTTTACCCTGAGAACCAACCTCGGTATTTTACTATATATTAACTTGTCTTTTAGACTTTATCTTTTCAACTATTAAACTAATAATTACTCCAAGAACTCCCCAACTAATAAGACTTGTGATAACCTGCATTATATATTTAAACTCAACTGTCCAACTAGAACTTCCAAAACGTCCGCCAATGATAAACCATGTTCCTGGACTGACAACCGCCCAAATAAACCCCTCTTCGAAATTAAACGATAAAAGCATTATTAATAAATAAATTCCAATTCCCCATAATCCTCCTTTTATCCAGCTTTTCATATATTTTATTAAATTACTAATATACTAGTATTATACTCTCTAACTAACAAAAAACCACCCCTGTTACAGAATGGTCTTTTGGATCCCTCTCTTCCCCCTCTCCTTAGTCAAGGAGAGGGTTGGGGTGAGGTTGTGTTGGAAGAAGATGAAAGATTATATCATCTTCACATCAATATTCACACCCGAAGGTAAAGATAAGTTCGTCAGCGCCTCCACCACCTTGGCGGAAGGACTAATAATATCAATCAACCTTTTGTGCACTCTCATCTCAAACTGTTCTCGCGCATTTTTATAGACGAAAGAAGCTCGGTTGACCGTATATTTTTTCAGCTCGGTTGGGAGCGGAATTGGTCCCAGAACAACAACGTCAAACCGCAAGGCAGTGTCAATGATCTGTTTAACTGAAGCATCCAAGATTTTACTATCATAAGCCCGCACTCGAATACGAAGCTTTGATATTTCTTCCTTGGCGCCAGTCTTCACAGATTTCTTGACGGTTTTTTTAATTATTTTTTCTTCCATATTTGTATTTTATCTCAAACGAGGGACGCTCCTCTTTTGAAAAATTGAGTACAAGGTTTAACCTTTTTTATGATCCAAGGTTAAACCTTAGTACACATTAATTACGCAATGATCTTAGTAACAGAACCGGCACCCACAGTTTTGCCTCCTTC
The DNA here is from genome assembly GCA_964545745.1 of uncultured Candidatus Saccharibacteria bacterium. Lineage (GTDB taxonomy): Bacteria > Patescibacteriota > Minisyncoccia > Phycocordibacterales > GWA1-40-21 > CAIJXO01. Next base: position 4,105 of record CAZJFZ010000023.1, on the reverse strand, counting down.
ACGAATAGCAAATCTTTGTTTCTCTTCAAGAGCTACTGGGGCAACGAGCTTAACTTTAAAGGTAGCGGTATCTCCCGGCATCACCATTTCCACTTTTTCCGCCAAAGTCACATCACCAGTCACATCCGTCGTTCGCATATAGAACTGTGGTTTATAACCAGTAAAGAATGGCGTGTGTCTTCCACCCTCCTCTTTCTTCAAAATGTAAACTTCCGCTTCAAATTCAGTGTGCGGAGTAACGGAACCCGGTTTACAGATAACTTGACCACGATGCACATCTTCTTTTTTAGTACCGCGAAGCAAGATTCCGGCATTATCTCCCGCCATACCCTCTCCGAGTTGTTTATTAAACATTTCAATACCAGTTACTGCGGTTTTAGTGGTTGGTTTTATACCAACAATTTCAACCTCTTCATTGAGTTTAATGACACCTCTTTCAATTCTTCCGGTGACCACAGTTCCTCGTCCCTCAATTGAAAAAATGTCTTCAATTGGCATAAGAAAAGCTTTTTCAACATCTCGAACTGGTTCGGGAATATAAGTATCTAAGGCTTCAACCAAGGCCAAAACAGATTTTGACCATTCATCATTATTATCCTTAGCTTCCAAAGCCTTAAGTCCGGAGCCACGAATAACTGGGCAATCCTTGCCATCAAAACCTTGTTTGGTCAAAAGCTCTCGGACTTCCTCTTCCACCAAATCAATAAGTTCTTTATCCGGCACCATATCACACTTGTTCAAATAAACGATAACCTTTGGCACACCCACTTGCTTAGCCAAAAGAATATGCTCTCGAGTTTGAGGCATCACTCCATCAGTGGCCGCCACCACAAGAATGGCACCATCCATTTGAGCGGCACCAGTGATCATGTTTTTAATAAAGTCCGCGTGACCAGGACAGTCAATGTGCGCGTAGTGCCTCTTGTCTGACTCATATTCGTTATGAGACAAAGCAATAGTAATACCACGAGCCTTTTCTTCCGGCGCACAATCAATCTCGTTCACTCCTCTTAACTTAACTGTCTTACCTGCTCGATGCAATACACTCAAGATTGCAGCGGTCAAGGTCGTCTTGCCGTGGTCAACGTGGCCAATAGTACCCACATTAACATGCGGCTTCGTTCGATTATAAACTTCTGCCATATTTTTGTTTTTTAATTACCTAAATTAAGTGCGCGAGAACGCTCTCTTAACCCAGACAACTAATAATTAACCTATTAATAAAAACTTCAACTCTTGATTGACAGTCAAGAGAAAAAAGCTGTGAGAGTAATACTAACAAATTAAAGAATATTTATCAAGGCAAAATAAAATAGATTTTATAAACCAGTGGAGATCCAGAAGAAGTTATCACTCACATCTTCTATAGTCACCCTGTCGTTTGTCGTAATTTTTAATTTTAACTTATAAGCACCGGCTGGAAGAGAGGAAGGAATATCTAAATCAAAAGTACCATTTCTAACGGTTTTGTGATAATTAGAAACGACATTATCATTATTATCCAAAATATAATAATAAATCAAACTACCCGAACTAATGGTCGCATTTTTTAAAGTATAATTTACAACATACTCATGATTACGGATAAAGCTCTCTCCCCCATTAGGCGAAGTAACTTTTATGGACGGAATAGGTTCAGGTAAAATCTTAAAAATGGCATCGCTATAATCTTCCACCTCTTTACCTAAACTATCTTTAGCAGAAATTCTTACCCGATAAGTTCCATGCACAAGCAGTGTAGTGGTACCCGTTATCAAATCAAAACATTTAGCTTTTTTTAAAAGAACGCTTAGAGTATGTGCTCCATCTTTAACAGAGGATGTAGGCAAAAAACTAAGATTACAAGTATTCTTACCAGCCACCAGTGCCACTCGAGTATCAGGCAAACCAAATGAACCCCAAGTAATTTTATAAGGTAAGTCCAAATCTATTTCCCATTTTTCCCCGCCATTTGGTGATAAGACCTGCAAATATGATGCGGTTGAAGTTGCTTGGGCTGTCGTGGAAACAACGGAGCTTACTATTGGAGTGGTGGTGGCAGTACTTAATGAAGCAATGGCCGTACGAGCTGTCACCGCCTTGTCTGGAGCAATCACCCCAATGGTAATTAAAAGTTCAACTAATTGTGAAATAGTCATTGACTCCGCCCGGACTGGTACCACCGCACCAAAAGTAAAAACCGAAACAACAATTGTTAAAACTAGAAGAGAATAAATAAAATGTTTTTTCATACCAAACATTATAACACCTCTCCTATAAAATAACTAGAATTTTTATAGTTAACCATATGAGGTGACAAAGTTTAACTAAACAAATTTCCATTAGTTTTCTTTATATAGATCCTCTTCTTCGTAATAATACGATTGCTCAATGCCTTTCATATATACCTCTCGGTCATTAATTTTATCAGTCAAAGCTCCGCGCAAAAGTTCGCAGATTTCCAAATCGTTGATGGGACTACGTTGCATCGCGTTTAGATACCCTATTTTATCAATTTGCACCCAATCAACGCACTTTTGTAAATTCTCTTTCAAAATTAAGTCTAGCCAAATCCGCATACTGCGTCCATTACCTTCCATAAACGGATGGGCCACATTCATTTCTACATATTTTTTAATAATTTCTTCAAATGTCTTCTCTGACATTTCATCTATTTTTACCAAACTTTCCTTCAAATAAAGATGTGAAGCAAAACGAAAATCACCTTTGCTGATATCCTTGTTACGAATCTGTCCGGCAAAACTATAAAGGTCGCTAAAAAGATAAGCATGGATTTGTTGCAAGCCCAAGGTCGTCCCAACTTCGAAACTCTCTATTTCACGAGACCCGAAGAGCTTCACCGCTCGTTCTTTGCTGATTTCATCAATGTTTTTCATATTTATATTATAACATAATTACGCATTTTTCACTACCTTTTTCATATTTTTATTTAATAATGTCTGGCAAATCTTTCTTCGTCGTTAATAGAATATATAGTTTTTATAATAATGATCAAAAGTTATTTCCAAATTCTCTCTTATAATTTTATCATTAACAAAGGAAAAGTTGGAAGGAGTAGACATATAAATTATTCAGACTAAGCCTGCTGGAGCATTTTAGCCAATGACTTGTATCCTTTTTGTTCTAAAAAAGTACCGAGCTTCATATCAGAACGCACACCTAATTTAACATCATATTTTTTCTATGGTGCTAATTTTTGTATCAAATCTTTTTGCCACAAACTGACCTTTTGCATTCTTTTTTCTCATGTTGGTATTATAACACCGCGTCTATAAAATAGCCAACGATTATTTTAATTTACTCTCATATTCCATCGTCTTTTCTTTTGGTGAAAGTCCATTCAAAGCTTTGTGTGGAAAATAATTCCAAGCCTCCGTTACTACATCTAAAATATCCTGCAATTCTACCGAATCCCCACCCCGGTCAAACATCGCCACCACATGTTGATAATCATCACTATCCTCTTCATTATAAATCACTTCTTTCACATCTTCCAATGTAAAATCACTTTCCGTTTCCTTCAACATCTCCACAATATCCTCCTCTGCTTGTTTTTTCTCATTTTTAAATTCGCTGGGGGTCATGTTATATAATTAAAATTATTGCAATACATAAAAGTATCGCACAAACTAATAATAATATCTTAACCCAAAAATGTGTAATCATGCCACCATCAAAAGTTACATACCACCATTGAAAAAAGGAAGAAATAACTACAACCAAGGCAACAAATAAGGATATTAATGAACTTATTTTTTCATCGCTAATCTGATTAAAATATTCCATATTATTTTGTGTTTTCTTCTACAATTTTTATCTCATCCTCGCTCAAGTCATAAATCTTATAAACCTCTTGATCAATTCTATTGTCAGTAATTTCTATTTCAGATTTTATTTTTTCCCATTCGTTGGAATTCTCAGCTACTTCTTTTAAGTTTTTATTCAAAAAGAGCATTTTATCTACTAAATCAATAACTATTTTTTGCTGATTTTTATTTCCAACACAAATCGGAATGTTCATAAGTGGCCCTTTATCTACTTGTAAAAGGTTACCGAGTTGTTTGCCTTTATTTTTTAACCAAAAGAAAGTAAGCTTTGAATTCAA
>CAZJFZ010000022.1:0-8550 GCA_964545745.1 uncultured Candidatus Saccharibacteria bacterium | reverse complement strand
GCACATCATACGGTATTAAAAGGCTGAATCATTTTATTCGGTCCTGTTCTGAAAACTACAAAAAAGATTGTTATATTTTAAAATTAGATATTAAGGGTTATTTTATGTCTGAAGCATATTCACATTTCTGATGATTATGGTATGATTAGTCGTGATAGATTCAAAAAAGATGGAAAAAAATAAGGTCAAAATTTATATTGATGGTGCCAATATGTTTTATACTCAAAAAAGATTGGGTTGGTCAGTTGACTGGAAGAAAGTTAAAGATTTTATTGAGCGAGAAAAAAAACGTAATTGAGTGGCGATATTATGTAGGGGTTAAAGAAAATGATGAAAAAATGCTTAAATATTTAGTAAAAAAATTAAAAGATTCTGGATTAAAAGTTTCGGTATTTTCTTCAAGAAAAACAATTTCTTGGGAGTTAAAACTAGAATGCTCAAGAGTTTTTTATTTTGAGAGTTTAAAAGATAAAATTATGAGAGAATAAAAACCCACCCCAGCTTTCGCCAGGGTGGTCCTGTTAAACAAATTTAGTATATCAAACGGTAAAATAAAGTCAAGCAAAAATTTAAATGAATTTTTATAAGAAATTAATAATAGTCTGTTCATTATCATTCGTCTTTATTTTGATTGGTTTTTTGGTTTTTTCTAGCCGGGCTTTGGCCACGGGGACTTACCCAGCCACGGGACTCTTGGTTTCCACAAATATTCTGGCTGGCCAAACGCCCTCAGTCATAGACAGTTTTACTTATAACGCCTCGTCTATTCCGGCGGGAACCGGATTGGCTGTTCAATTTAGCAAGGATAATGCCAATTGGTGGAGTTCAGCCGGTGTTTTTGGCAACTGGGACACTCTCTCTTCGGGCTCGCACACCATTGATTTATCTGCCCGAGGCTGGGGAGGGTCATATTTTTATTACAAAATTCAGTTTACTTCTGATGGAACAGATACTCCGGTCCTTGATTCTGTCAGTTCGGTTTTTTACGCGAAAGAATACAATAGTTATTCTGCCAGTGGAACGTTGACTTCAAGCAATCTTTTTTCGGCCAGCTCGACAGTGACGGACATTGTAAGCAGCTTTGATTATAACATTTCCTCTCTTCCTGCCAATACCGGAATTACAATTCAGTTTAGTCCAAACAATACCCAGTGGTATAATTCAGCGGGCGTTTTAAATTCTTCCAGTACTCTTTCTGTGGGAACGAGCACGATTGATTTGTCCGGCATGGTCTGGACTGGCCCATATTTTTATTATAAAGCGGTGTTCACTTCTGACGGGACAGACACATCAGTATTGGATTCGGTCAGTTTAAATTTTAATTCAAATAATTATTATTGGGTAGGGACCGCGGGGGGCAGTTTTAATACCGCTAGTAACTGGTCGGGCACTTCAGGAGGTAGTGGTGGAGCAGGTGTACCGGGGGCAAGTGATAATGCTATTTTTGATAGTGGGGGTGTAAATAATGCGAGTATTGATGCAAATGTTAGTGTCAAAGGTATCAGCATCACTGCCGGCTACACCGGCACCATCACGCAATCTTCCACCTACACGGTTACCCTCGGCGCCAGCGGTTATGTCCAAGCTGGTGGAACATTCACCGGCGGAACAGGGGCGATAACAGACTCGACAGACTTCACCATCTCCGGCGGGGCATTTACTTCAACCAGCGGAACCCTGTCTGTGGCTGGAGCCTTCACTCACTCGGCTGGAACATTTGCGCATAACAGTGGTTCAGTTTTATTAAAAAACACTTCTTCAAAAGCTCTTACTTTGTCCGCCGCAACAACCTTTAACCACCTCTACATAAACGACGGCCTTGTCGGCTACTGGAAGTTCGATGAAGCCGCAGGCACCTCCGCCGCCGACTCCTCCGGCTACGGCAACACCGGCACCAACAACGGCGCGACGATCACGAGCGCCACCGATCCGGTGCATTTTACCGACGCGAAGCTTCTCAGCTTCGACGGGACGGATGATTATATCAATATGGGCAACATCTTACCTATGGGCCTAAATTCTTTAACAGTCAACGGTTGGTTTAAAACAACTTCAAATCCGGCAACAGTTGGTTTATTTGGTAAAACCTCTACTCGGGGGTATCTTGGCAGATATGGCGTACTTTTTTATGGTGGGAATATAAGCGTAGTCTATGATTTTGACGGAGGCGGTGCAATATTTGGAACTAGTCAGACATCGTATATAGATGGTACTTGGCATATGGTAACGGCAGTTTATAATAGGGCTGGAAGTGCAACATTATATGTGGATGGAGTTAACAAAGCTTCATCAGATATAAGTGCTTATAGTGCAGTTGATATGCAGGGAACCGACCGGTTTATTGTTGGGGGATATGGTGATGGTCCCGGCACGGGGGTTTTGGCGGGTAGCTACTTTGACGGCCTCATGGACGACGTGCGTATCTACAACCGTGCACTCTCGGCACAGGAAGTGCAGGCATTGGCCGCGGGTAACCAGCCCGCGACAAGCATTGCCACCACTACCGTTACAGGAGGCGACCTTGATGTAAACGGTAACCTCGTAATAAATGCCGGTACGCTGGATACAGGAACGCGTGATATAACCGTAGGAGGTAGCTGGGAGAATAACGGAGGTAAGTTTACCCCGGGCTCCAAGACCGTCACCTTAGACGGCACTGCTACCACCAATATCATCTTGTCCGGAGGCCAAAAATTCAACAACCTAACCATTAACGACACCGCCGGCACCGGCACCTGGACCTTAGCAGACCGTCTTAATGTCAACTCTAACCCTTCAACAACACCATCCACCTTAACCATAACCAACGGTATCCTCGATGTAAGAGGCTCCCTTGGAGACTCAAGCGTAGACTACACCCTCCATGCCTCCAAGTGGACCCAGACAGGAGGGACGTTTACTTGTAGATCCGGCACCGTTGTCCTTGATTCCATAGTCGATGCCACCTTTACGCCATCATCAAGCTTCAACATCTTAAGAATCGAAGACCCCTCCGAATCCGGCCTTGTCGGCTACTGGAAGTTCGATGAGGAGAACGGCACCATTGCCTTCGACTCCTCCGGTAACTCCAACACCGGCACCCTCACCAACACGCCGAGTCGCTCCTATACCGTTAACGGTACCATAGTCTTCGACAACCCGGAGTCGATGAGCTTTGATGGGGTGGATGATTATGTGAGCGTGGGAGATGCCGATGTTTTTGATTTTAGTGGAGCCTTTTCTTTAGAAGCTTGGGTCTATGCCGAAAGCACAGACCCTGGTTATATAAAGGGTATCGTTGCAAAAGAAACAGGGGACAGTGGTGATGGTTTTTCTATTGGGCAATATGGCGGCCAATGGGCGTGGTGGGTAAGTGGTTCATACATTGTTACATCTACAAATTTTAGCTTAAATAATTGGCACCACATTGTTGGTGTTTATTCCGGGGCTGGTTCAAATTTACATTTATATGCAGATGGTCAAGAGGTTGGGACGCCTACAGCCGCAACCCTAATTAATAATAACGATGAGTTAACAATAGGCAGATGGATACGAGATGGCGCTGCGCAAAGATACTGGGATGGCTCCATCGACGACGTGCGCATCTACGACCGCGCGCTGTCGGAGACCGAGGTCGCCAACCTCTATGCTGGCAGGTATGCCAGCGGAGCCACCGGCACCGCCACTCACACTTTGAGCGCTAACCTTGCCACCGGAAACATGGCAATTGACTCGGGTATCCTCGACGCCAGCACAGCAGGATGCAATTCTACATCCTGTTCCATCACCGCCAGTGGCAACTGGTCCAACTTTGGCAGTTTTGTCGCTCGGCTTGGCACGGTGATTTTGGATGGAGCAAATCAAATTCTTACTTCTAGTGCCACAACCACTTTTAATGCTTTGACTAAAGACGCCACTTCTTCGGCGCAAACTTTGACATTTGGTACCACGGGAAATTTTGTTATCACTGCCACCACCACATTACAAGGTACTTCCATTTATCCTTTATCTCTTCGCTCTAGTAGTGAAAATACTGAGTGGCATTTTCAGCCGGATGGAACGCGAGCCATATCATATTTGGATGTACAGGATTCTCATAATACTTCCACAGAAATTAATACCACTGATTATTCGGGCATTATTGATTCGGGTAATAATACGGGCTGGGCTTTTGTCCAACCTTATGTAACGGTCAGTAAAAGTGGGGCGCAAATTGCCACCACCACTACACCAGTGACCGGGCTTAATTTGGGTGGAGCCATCAGTTTAGAAGCAACTTATGGAAATATTACCGTGGATTCTATTAAATTTAAACAAGTAGGGTCACTTGCCACTAGCAGTATTGATAATATTCGTCTGTATTATAAAGTAGAAGGGACTTGTTCGGCGGTGAAGCCAGCGGATGCAGAGCTATTTGGTATTGCGGCGGATTTTGATGTAAATAAAATTGCTACAACAACGGGTAATGTGGTTTTGACGGCCGGATCTACCACTTGTATGTATTTTACTTATGATTTAGTCAGTGAATATAGTTCGGCTTTGCTTGGTAGAAGTATTGATTTGGAAATTACCAGTCCGGTAAATGATGTTTTGGTAACCAATGGTATAGTAAGCACTGTAAGCACGGTAAATATTGCTGGGCGGACAATTATTGTCAGTGCTAATTCAGATGTAGAGCCTGATCCAGTTTTGAATAATAATATTATTTCACTTTTGTCTTTGAAAGTAAGTGATTCAGCTAAAGATCCGACTCTTTTTTATTTACAAAATAGCGCGGTGTGGAAAAAAGAGGGTAGCAGTGATGCCATTCGTTTAACTAGTCCTAATTTGCGAGTGCATACTCTAACCTTTACAGATTTGACGGGGGCTAATAATGCGGGGACGGTAAAGATGACGATGACTTTGTCCAATGTGGCGGCTGATGCGGCGGACTCTTTCTTAAATGTTATTCGCACTTATACCACTACCGCCACGGTGAAGGCATGGGGAGGGAATTAATTTTCCAAGGTCTGGCCTTGGAAAATGGGTGCGTGTGTTGTAATATATTTTACTTTTTGTTATTTTTAAAGTATCTTAATGAGATGAACATAAAAATCGGCATAGTTGGTTTGCCTAATGTCGGGAAAAGCACTTTATTTAATGCACTGACCCGTAAAGCGGTGCTGTGTGAAAATTATCCTTTTTGTACCATTGACCCGTCAGTCGGGGTGGTGGCAGTGCCAGACCCTAGACTTGCTAAACTGGCGGACTTTAGCAAATCGGGCAAAGTGATACCGGCGGTAGTGGAATTTGTGGATATTGCCGGATTGGTCAAGGGAGCATCCGCGGGGGAAGGTTTGGGTAATAAATTTTTAACTAATATCAGAGAGACGGATGCTATTGCTGAAGTGGTGCGGATTTTTGAAGATGACAATATTATTCATGTGGCGAATAAAATTGATCCCTTGTCTGATATTGAAACCATAAATTTGGAGTTAATTTTGGCAGATTTGCAAAGTGTGACTAAAAGGTTAGGTAGTTTGGCGAGTGAAATAAAAAAAGGGAGTAAGATCGCAGTGATTGAAAATTCTGCTTTGGAAAAAATAAAAAAAGTTTTAGAAGATGGTAAATTAGCCAGCACGGCAGTTTTGGAGGAGGCAGAATTAGCGGAAGCAAAGAAACTTTGTTTGTTGACGATGAAGCCTATTTTGTATGTGCTTAACAATAGTTCGACCCATTCAACAAGTTCAGGACAAGCAGGCTCACTACAGGAAAATCTTCGTGGTCAAGATCCTCGCTGGATAGCTTTATTAAACTTTTTTAAAGAAACAGATTCTAAATATGTGATAGTAGATGCCGGAATTGAAAATGAATTAAAAGACTTTGAAGGTAAGGAAAAGACTGAAATGCGACAAGCTCTCCAGTCTGACATACACCATGGTGTATCTAAAGAAGACGGAATTAATGACCTGATCAAAGCGGGCTATGATTTGCTCGGACTGCTTACTTATTTTACCACTGGTGAGGATGAGACAAGGGCTTGGACTATTAAAAAAGGGTGGACGGCACCGGAAGCGGGCACAGCTATTCATATGGATTTTAAAGAAAAGTTTATTCGAGCGGAAGTAATTCCTTGGGATAAGTTATTAGAGGCTGGATCACTTGGTCAAGCACGAGAAAGAGGTCTGATTCGCACCGAAGGTAAGGACTATCTTGTCAAAGATGGCGATGTGATAGAATTTAAAATTTAACTTTCCAAGGTCTGGCCTTGGTTTTTGGCTTCGTGTGGTGTAATATATATTTATGAATAGAAAAATATCATTTGCTCCCGGAGAATTTTATCATATTTATAGTCGAGGTGTTGAGAAACGCACTATATTTGAAGATGAAGGTGATAGGATGAGATTTATTTCTTTATTATTTTATTGTAATGATACTTCAAAGATTGTTATGAAGGGTATTATGAAAGATGGTTACTCTTCTAAAAAATTTAGGAAACATAAAAGAAATGCTTTGGTTGATATCGGAGCGTATTGCTTGATGTCAAATCACTTTCATCTTATTATTTATGAGAAAGAAGAAAATGGGATTTGTTTGTTTATGCAGAAGCTTTTGACTGCTTATACGATGTATTTTAATAAGAAACACAAAAGAGTCGGTCCGTTATTTCAAAGTAGATTTCAAGCTCAGCATGCGGACGAAGATTATTATTTAAAATATCTTTTTGCCTATGTTCATCTTAATCCAGTAAAATTATTTCAATCAGATTGGATAGATACTGGTTTAGATGATATTAAAAAAGCCAAGAAATTTATTGAAGAATATAAATATTCAAGCTACCTAGATTATTTCGGAATAGAGAGGGGAGAAAATCTGGTACTTAATCAAAAAGCTTTTCCCGGATATTTTGATACGACTAGTGATTTTTCAGAACTAATAGATGATTCTCTAAATTATTATAACACATACCACCCGAATCCAAGGTCTGGCCTTGGAAAGGAGGAGGGGTTGGTTGATGGCGGAAATTAGTATATAATAAGTTATTATTAGTGGGTTAATTTACAATTTTTTATGGAGACTAAAAAAATAAATTGGGTCTTATGGGTAGGCTTGGCTATCCCGGTTGTTGTTATTATCGTAGTTTTTATTATGTCCTTATTGTCTAGACAAGGTTTTACTCCTAAGTATGACTTTTTATATTATTTTAATAATGGATATGGTTATTGTTATAATGGAGATTCCTATTATTATGTAAAAGATGGTCAGATTAATCAGACAGATATTAAAACAGATTATCCTAATCGTGCGGATTGTATAAAAGACAAGAATATTTTAGCTGGGGATTCTTTTAATCGGATTTATCGTTATTCAGTGATTGATGAAAAAAGTTATCCTCTGACTCTGATAGAAGCACAAAAACTAAAATTAGATGTTGGTCCTGTTTCTCCAGCTGGAGAAAATATTCATAATGATTATGGTTATAATAATTCTGGTATTTTTGAGATATTTGGTGGCCGTCGTTATGATTATAATAGTTCTTATTATTTAATTGATGAAAACAAAAAAATTAAAATAGTAAATATAGTAACTCCAAATAATAACAGTTACTATGATTTTAAATTTATTGGTTGGATAATTAAATAATAAAATGGAAAAACAACAATTATTAAATGAATTAAGACAGGCAGTAAATAGTGGTCTAATAAATAAAAGTGATTTAGCTTTTGTTGATGGCGGAGGAACAATTCCTAATGTTTCTGGTCATCAAGAGATTGCGGGAAGACTAACTATACCAGAAATCTTTTATTATATTGGTTCTCTTATTGTTTTTATTGGATTGATAATATTGGTGGCTCAAAATTGGGAAAGCCTTACTTATCCAGTCAGAGTTTTTATCACCCTAGGTGCGGGTATTGCTTTTTATGTTTCTTCTTTACTTTTACAAAAGACAATTATTCGAGGTTTGGGAACTGCTTTGACGATTGTTTCTTGTCTTTTGATGCCAGTTGGCTATTTTGTTTTGTTTGATCCAAGTTATAATTCTTCTTTTATTTGGATTAGTGTTTTAATTTCTTTGCTATGTTTGGCACAATTTGTAATTACTCAATTTATTACCAAAAAAGAAATTTATACAATATTTAATATCTTTTTTGGTACTTGGTTATTCTTTTCTTTTACTGATGCTGTTTTCATTGGACCAATGTTTTCAGACAAAATGGTTAATTTCTATTCTTATAGAATAATTTTTGCTGGCCTAAGTTATTTATTGATTGCTTATTCCCTGAATATTAAAAAAATGTTATTTGGTAATTTTTTGAATTCTATAGGTACTTTGGGTATTCTAGGACCAGCTTTTTATTTTAATACAGTGCTAGGACAGAGTCGTAATTACATTAGTGCTAGTAATCCATCTGTAATTTGGACATGGTTATTCCCTATTTTAGTGGTCAGTGTTCTTTATTTAAGTATTAAATTAAAAAATTCAGCTTTTCTTTTTTGGGGAACTTTATTTTTTATCGGATATATTATTCGTGTAACTGGTTCAAATTTTGTAGACACTATTGGTTGGCCTTTGTCTATAATAATAGTTGG
>CAZJFZ010000021.1:0-8749 GCA_964545745.1 uncultured Candidatus Saccharibacteria bacterium | reverse complement strand
ACAACCTATATAAGTTCACCACCTTTTTCTTTTTTACTTTTTCTCTTTATCCCCTTTCCTAAGCAATAATAAGAGAGCGACCGCTCTCTTATTATTGCTTTTTATTTTTGAAACTCTCTAAGACTCACAGTCCGTTAATCTATCTTTTTAGCTTAAAATATTCCAACAGAACTTTTTCGTTTTCAATCCGATCACCAATTATATATAAAACTTCCCTTCCCATTGAAAAATCCGCCTTTAATAAATTAATAAAATCTTCACAGTCATAAGGAAAAACCCAAACACTATTTTGTAATTTAATAAAGCCGATCAAATTTAATTTTTCTCTTATTTGGTCCCTTATTTGTTTATTTCTTTCTTTTATATCAAAAATGATAATTCGCCATTTTTTATCCCATTTTTTTGGTTTTGTAATTTTAAAGTTATTTTTTTCAATTTTGTTCAAAAACTTTTGTCCCTCATTTGTAAGCAAGAGCAATCCGTTTTGGGAATAAGTTACTAATCCATTATTAATAAGTCTTTTCCTTGAATTATTAATAGCTGTGACTTTATTTTTTAAAAACTTTTTGTCTAAATCAAACATCTTTAACATTTGTAAAGCATTTGGTGCTAGTAAAGCGACACTCACCAAACCAGCGGTAGCAATAGTTTTGAGAACAACTTTTTGTATTTTTGTCGCTCTTATCTGTTTTTTATTTTCTTTCTCAATTTCTCCCATACAAACAATTATATATTATCCTCCAAACTATAGCAATAATAAAGAAGCGACCGCTTCCTTATTATTGCTAATTACTAAGAATTTTACTGCTATCATTTAAATTAAATATCCAAATTAGCGAGTTTGGCATTACTTTGAATGAAAGATTTGCGAGCAGGGACATCCGTACCCATAAGCATATCAAAAACTTTATCCGCCTCTTGCGCATCATCAATATTTACTTGCTTAAGTACTCTCCTTTCTGGATCCATAGTAGTTTCCCAAAGTTCTTCTGCATTCATTTCTCCCAAACCTTTGTAACGTTGAACATGAAGCTTCTCTACTCTTTTATTTTTTACTTCAGAATCTTCGATTTCTTCCTGTACTTCAGAAACCTCGGCATCTCCTGCTTCTCCTCCGACCTCCAAATCCATTGGAATATCTTTACCAAATATTTTGGTTTTTTCTTCTTCGGAATAAACATAAGTGATTTCCTTACCTTTTTTAATTTTATAAAGTGGTGGTTGCGCAATATAAATATATCCCCCATCAATCAGCGGTCTAAAATACCGATAAAATAAAGTAAGCAATAATGTTCGAATATGCGCGCCGTCCACATCAGCATCGGTAGCAATAATTACTTTGTAATAACGAAGCTTTTCTAAACTAAAAGTATCCCCGATGGCGGTACCTAAAGCGAGCACGAGATTTTTTATTTGCTCTGATCCCAACATTCGGTCTAGTCTGGCTCTTTCAATATTTAAAATTTTTCCTCGCAAAGGCAATATGGCTTGAGTCCTCCTATCCCGACCAGTTTTAGCGGTACCACCTGCAGAATCCCCCTCTACAATAAATAATTCTGACAATGAAGCATCATCACTTTGACAATCCGCAAGTTTGCCGGGCAAAGTCATACCCTCAAGCGCCCCTTTACGCAAAATAGAATCTTTGGCGGCTTTGGCGGCTTTCCTAGCCCGTAAAGCTAAAATCACTTTGCTTACAATTGCCCTAGCATCCTCTGGATTTTCTTCCAAGAAAGCATCAAAAGCTGTGCCAAAAACTTCTTCCACTGCCCCACGCGCCTCCTGACTTCCAAGTTTAGCTTTGGTCTGACCTTCAAATTGAATTTCTCGCAATTTAACTGACACTACCGCAGTCAATCCTTCCAAAACATCATCTCCAGTAAAATTATCTTCATTATCTTTTATAATGCCATTTTTCCGACCATAAGAATTTAAAATTCTAGTCAGTGATGCTTTGAAACCAGTGGTATGAGTTCCACCCTCAGAAGTATAAATATTGTTAGCAAAGGCTACCACACGAGCGGAAATATCATCTACATATTGCAGAGCCACTTCCACCGATTCCACTCCCTCTACTTTCTTTTCCACATAAAAAATATTCTTATGAATGGGTTTTTGAAATTGATTATAAAATTTAATCAGAGAATACAAACCTCCTTCAAAATAAAAAGTTTGCGATGATGCTTCTAATCCAAGATCACGAAAATAAAAAACCTCACTTTCATCAAACTTATCCACCACCGTCCGAGCATCAATGACAGAAATCCGCAAACCTTTTACTAAATAAGCTTGCTGACGCATATGAGAAAAAACTTTATTCCAATCAAAAACTACACCCTCTTTAAAAATTTCAATATCTGGTTCAAAAACTACAATGGTGCCGTGATGTTTGGTGTTACCAATTTTTTTTACAGCCGCTTTTTTCTTGCCTCGTGAATATTCTTGATAATAAACACCGCCATCTTTATGGACTGTCACTTTCATATAAACAGATAGAGCATTTACTACTGAAGCACCCACACCGTGCAAACCACCGGACACTTTATAACCTTCACCACCAAATTTACCACCTGAGTGAAGAACGGTCATAATAGTTTCCAAAGCCGAAACTTTTGTTTGTTTATGAACATCCACCGGAATACCACGGCCATTATCTGTAATCCGAACACGATTCCCCGGTAAAAGTACAACTTCAATGTCATTGGCATAACCACCCATGGCTTCATCCCGTGAATTATCAAAAATTTCCGTAATTAAATGATGCAGACCATCAGGGCCCGTGGTTCCAATATACATACCGGGACGACGACGCACCGGCTCCAGTCCTTCCAGCACTTGAATTTGATCCGCCCCATAATGAGCTTCTTTACCCTGAGCTTTGTCGATGGGTTTTTTCTCTTTTTCTGCTTTATCTTTAGCCATTTTTTACAAAAATTAAAAAGCTATCAATGCTTTAACTTACCCTTATTATACCAAATTCTATCTAAAAAAGAAAGCTAATTTGAGGGTGGTAAATCAGGTTTCTTCCTCATAGAAAGAGCAGTAAAAACAAAGAGTCCAATGACTATCAAAGAAGCTAGCCCAATCCCCAGCCAAGGTAACCATGGGTATTTCTCGGTGAGGCGACTTTCTACTCCATCACAAACATCACCAATCTTATCCCCATCCGTATCTTGCTGATTATAATTTGGTAAATCTGGACAATTGTCTAAACTATTTACTAGTCCATCTTTATCAAAGTCATCACACACATCCCCTCGTCCGTTTTTATTTATATCTTCCTGATCAGAATTTGAAATTGAAACACAATTATCGAGTACATCCGGCACATTATCACCATCAGAATCTGCAATTAAATAACTAGGGTTAACAACAGAAACACCCCCACCAAGCATTAAGACATCATTATTATCTGTGAGATTGCCCATCTCACCAACCTTAGTATTTATTCTTCTATCTGGATCAAAATAAACTTTGTATTGATTATTAGGTTGAGCCAAAAATCTTAATTTGTATGATTTAGACTGAACATTATATCCACCCAAACGCAATTCCGTAATTCTCAATGGCTGACTATAAGTTAACTTAATAACAAATTTAGTCGCTGAAGTCTGTGGAAAATAAATTGATTGGGAGTCCACCTTTTTGGTGGCCAAAACCGTTTTCAAATTTTGATCGATCCCAGCTGAAACACTAACCATATTTGGCAAAGCAACATAATTATCTAAAAGTAAAAATAAAGAATCTGTCGTCAAACTGTTTTGGCTAGTAACCGTAATCTCGGCCGAACCGGTGATATCACCCACAATAGGGAGTTCAATGTAAGATGATTCATTATCATCCAAGATATTACCACCATTGAAAATTTGACTATTAGAATTTAGGTCACGAATAGTAACATTTAATGGGCTCGCATCCTTTTTTATTAACAACAAAGAAGGTTCAAAATTATTTGTAGTCTTATTAAGAACCAAAAAATCAAATCTTTCCAAACTTGTTTCAATAAATGGTATTTCTACCACCGTTGGCACCAATATTTTTGGTAATAATACTTCCTTATAATTTCTATAGGTGCTAATTGTATTTTTAATTTCATCTTCGGCTAGAGCTAAAACTTTGACGCTTAAAACAAAACCGAGAAAAACAATAAATGAGAGATAAATTATTTTTTTAAGATTATTCGTCATCTTTGATATTTAATTATTTGTATTAGTTAAGGAACTAGATTTTATCTGCCGGCTAAAGAAAGCGGTGCTCATAAGCAAAATACCAATCAAAACAAAAACAAATATTCTTGCCCCCATTTCCATTTGCCAAATGTCAATGAACAATAGTCGTAAAATAACAAAAACAATAAGTGCTCCACCATAATTTCTCAAGGTTTTACTACCCTTTGATATACCATAAAAATATTTAATCAAAGCAATAATGATAAATACTATCAGGGACAAAGCCGTGGCAATAACTTCTTCGGTAATGGCCACATGTAAGACTGCCCAAAGTAAAATATAAGCATAAATTGAACCAATAATTAAAAAAAAATTATCCAAGTTAAACTTGTAATTAACGCCGGCTTCTTTAATCTTTTTAAAGAGTAGACCAAGAGAAATAAGAGCAATAATCACTAGCAAAACTACAAATAAATGTTCAGAAACAACCATTTGACCTCTATAATATCGTCCTAAATTATCTAAAGACAGAATGGTTGGTCCAATGGCCAAAATCGATCCAATCATTGAAGCTCGAACATCTCTAGTGGCAAAGTAAATCAAAACAGGAACGAGAAAACTTTCTACGGTATAAGCCACAATCAAAGCAGATCCCTCAAGCTCAATGGTAGTGGCAACAATAAGCATGGCCAATGCCACTCCGGCATAAACAAAAAAGACATTCTTAATTTTAGTAACACTAAAAGCCATAAAAGCTCCGACCGCAAAAATAAGCATCCACAAAGCAATAATAGAACTCTGCCAATTTTCTGAGACAAAAGACATTATCCAACCCAAAAGAAAAGCACCGTTGAGAATGGCCGTCCAAAGAAAAGCTTTTATATCATTCTCTTTGGACTTAATTATGTTAATAATACTAGCCAAAAAGAAGACGGCAGCAAAACCATAAGCAAACCAAATTAAAGAATTTGAACCAGTTGATAAACTATAGAGTGACACACCAATCAAACTAGCAAAAATTAAAGATCCCCAATTATTTTTTATAGCCACAATCCAGATTGCTCCTAAAGTTACAACAAATAGATAAGAAAACAGACCAACTTCATTTTGCGAACCATTAGTAAGAAGTGGTGCCGCAAATGACAAAACTAATCCAGACAAAGAGGTAGTAAAAGCATTATATTTAACACTAATAAGAGAAATGTAAGCTGTGGATAAAAACATAATAATTAAAGCAAAGAGTGGGGTAAACATGCCATAATACTCTCGCGCAGCAAAAACAGTGAGTAAAATTCCTGCTGAACCAATCACTAAAAATACTCCCCCTTGATTTATATATTTTTTAATTCTCCAAGTACCTAGAGCTAAAACTATTACTCCAGCAATAATTCCTAAAGTAATCCGGCCAGCTGGACCAATCCAATTGTTCATAAAAGCGTAAGTAGCAAACCAACCCAGACCAATTAAAAGAAGTAGTCCACCAAGCTTGAGCAACCAGTCTTCCTTAGCCCAAGAAATAAATTTATTATCTGCTCCGCTATCAGACAAAGGTGGCACCGGGACAAGAGGGGTTTGCCCAGTAGAAAAAACTGGAGCAGAAATAGGTTTTGCTATTTCTTTTTCTAAAACAGATTTTTTTTCCAAAATGCGTAGTCTTTTGTTAAGACCACTAATTCTAGCAAAAACAACAATGAATAAAATTACTAATAAAATAAACATCGGAGCCGAACTAAATAAATAATACATAAAATATATTATAACAAACCCCTATCTAAATTGCCAGCCCTTGTACAGTTAACCAATTATCGGATAACCGCCTGTAATTCCACCTTAGTTTTAGCGACTATTTCCGCCTGAATTTTATTGACTTCCTCGTTGGTCAAAGTTCTTTCATGGGAACGATAAATGATTCTAAAAGTATAACTTTTTTTATCTTGACCAAATTTCTTTTCATCCTCATATTCATCAATTAACCTTACTTCTTCAATCAAATTTTCCGCACAATCCCGCACAATTTCATAATAATTATTAAGATTTATTTTTTTATCAATAATGAAAGAAATATCTCTAGAAATTTCCGGATATTTACTTACTTCCTTAAATTTACTATTTATATTTTTGAATTGAGAAGTAATGCGCGGATCCTCGGACCAAAAAACTCTTATATCTGGAATTCCCATTTTTACCATTGCTAATCTCTCAATACCGATACCAAAAGCCCAACCGTTATATATTTCAGGATCAATATTTAAATTTCTTAATACTTGTGTATGAACAAGACCTGAGCCTAAAATCTCCATCCAATCATCTCCAAATTTAATCTCAATCTGAACTGAAGGATCAGTAAAAGGAAAAGAATCAACTAAAAATCTATACTCCACACCATCACCAAAAATACTCTTCGTCATTTCTACTTCCACCTCTTTCAAATCATCAAGGGTAATTATTTTTTTATCTTTTCTACAAATTAATAAACCGTCTATCTGGTGAAAAGCCGGAAAATGCTTACGATCGATTTCATCTTTTCTGTAAACCAAACCTGGAGCTAAAGCCATTAATTGACCATCTTTTTCTAGTCTAGATAAAACCTCCTTGTCTCTCAAGTAAAAAGGCCACATCACGGTCATCTGAGTTCGTAAATGATTAGTCTCATCAATAAAAAAGGTGTCTGTTTCTTTACGAGTTGGATGATCCTTTGGAGAATTTAATGTGTCAAATTCATCTTCAACAGTAACTATTTTAGGAATACTGACAATATCAAAATCAGCAAATCTAGGTAAACTAATTATTCTATCTACTAAAATTTTAATCGGGGAATTTTCTTTTTTATTTAATTCAGATAAGGCTAAAAACCGTTTAATTCTCTCCGCCTTAATATCTGTCCTCTTTTCCAAACTATCCAGTAACTCCGCCTCTTTTGAATTTTTTATTACAATTTCTCGCATATTATTTTTTCTTTTTATTAATTAATAATCTATTTTTTCCTTTCTGATTCAAAAAATTATTTTCATTTACCACTTTTGTCCCTGTTTGCTTTTCAATATCTAGTCTGGTTCTCTTGGCAACTGCTCCACCCACCACCGCATCGCCTCGAAGATTTGGAAAACCTTTTGAATCCTTATCCTGCGTTATTCTGGTAGTTGTAGCTTCACCTAGCATAGTGAGGATAAGTTCCATATCATCCATATGATCTCTTAAATTATTGTCAACATTCAATTTTTTATATTTTTTATAATCTTGGGTGGTTAGCCCAAAAGTTCCTTTATATATTTCATCTGTTAAAATAGCAAATTCACTGCTTTTTCCAATTCCACGATTTTTCCATTCATCGGTCAGAGTATGCCGGACATTTATACCCCTCATTCTCTTGTCAATCCAACCCTTCGGATATCCTTTTCGTTCAAAAGTCCTCTTAGCCCGATCCATAGCTAATTCTGGATTTTGAATTTCCTCAATCCTTTCCTGACCCACTTTTGCCAACCAAATTTTAAATGGTTCCGCTTTAGGTGACGGTATGGATTGAATGATACGAAAAATACCTTGTAGATTAGCTAAGTTTTCTTGTCTTTTTTTGCCATCTTTAGATATAATGTCAAGTAGGGTACAAATTGTCCCCCACTTGACAGAGAGTTCAATATCACGCTCTCTCATCTTCTTTATATATTCTTTTACATTCAGAGAATCGGTCAAAACCTGTACAATATCGGTAATTGAAAAATACCACTGCTCATTATGCCAAGTCCTCCTAATTTCCTGACTTTCAAACAAAGCAATATTCTTTTCAGTGTCAGTTTTTCTGGACATGATTTTATTATTAGCTTTTACCATTCTATCCTAGCATAAACCCCATAAACAGAAAACTAATAATTCTGCAGACGATTGATTTTCAGGTGGACGCGGATTTTTTCATGCGCCTTGGCTTCAATTTGGCGAATCCGTTCACGAGTGACACCAAACTCTTTACCCACCTCTTCTAGCGTATGAGTAATACCATCTGTCAATCCGTGTCGCATTTCCAAGATTTTTCTTTCTTTCAAAGATAGGTCACTTAAAATTTCTTTCACTTGATCCCCCAAGATCCGGCGGGAAGATTCCTGATCAGGCGATAAAATTTTATCATCCGCCACAAAGTCCCCCAAAGTGCTTTTACCATCGTCACTATCATCTCCCACTGGAGTTTCCAAGGACACAGTGTCTTGATCAATTTTTTCAATATTATAAACTTTCTCAATTTCAATTCCCATCTCGGTCGCTATTTCTTCCGGTAATGGCTCTCGGCCCAAATCCTGAGACAATCTTCTGACGCATTGTTTATACTTGGCAATTGTTTCCACCATATGCACTGGCACACGAATAGTTCGAGACTGATCCGCTAATGCTCTGGTGATGGCTTGTCTAATCCACCAAGTGGCATAAGTAGAAAACTTGTAACCTTTAGTCCAGTCAAACTTTTCCACGGCTTTAAACAGACCGAGATTTCCTTCTTGAATCAAATCGAGCAGAGTTAAATCCGCACTACGACCAACATATTTTTTGGCAATAGACACCACCAAACGCAAGTTGGCTCGCGCTAAAGGGTT
>CAZJFZ010000020.1:0-8865 GCA_964545745.1 uncultured Candidatus Saccharibacteria bacterium | reverse complement strand
CACGAATTTCAAAAAAATCTTCCGTGGATTCCAATTGCGTGGCTTTTTTCATATCTAAAATCCATTCCCGCAAGGGTTCGACCCAATTCTTTCTCGGAGTGCGGGCGGAGTCCATTTTTTGAGCGAGAGAAACTTTTTGCTTCAAAAGCTCGTTCTTTTTTGATAAATAATTTTCCTTGGGAATATCACCGTCTAGATACAAACTAACCAACTCATCGAGCTTTTGTTCCGTTTCTCGCTCAATATCCTTTATCCGCCCAAGCTCGCTTCCCGACGAGACTTTTTCCTCGCGGCTCCAATCGTCAGTTTTCCGCAACATATAATTTGTCCACTCGTCGGGAAGGCTGATTTTTTGAAGCTGTTCCTTTAATTGCAAGACAAGTGAATCCTCACGCAAATATGACTGAGAACATTTTCCTTTCTTTTTCGTACATCTATAATATCGATATTTCACACCCCAACGGTTCGTGCACCATTGAGCCGTTATCATACTGCCACACTCACCACAACGAAAAAGTCCAGTAAAAGGAAAATTGTGTCCAACTTTTGTTTTGCGAGGATGAGCGCGTTCTTGCAATCTTTTCTGCACAGCTTCAAATAAATCAGAAGAAAGAATTGGCGCAAAGCTTCCAGGAAAATATTCGTTAAAATGTTTGGTCAACCCTAAATATGCTTTGTTCTTTAATATGCAAGAAATGGAAGCTTTGCAAAGTGGCGTTCCGGACTTCGTAGTTATACCGTGCAAAGACAAAAACTGCGATAGTGATTCATAACCGTGATTACCTTTCGCAAATTCCTCAAAAGCGCGCACAATAATTTTAGACTTCACAGGGTCAGGGTCAATATTACGAGTCTTGGGATTATTGATATAACCGAAAGGAGCGCGCGTCAGCCACTCGCCACGGCGCAGTTTTTGACGGATACCTCGCTCAACATTTTGTTTAAGATTATCGGAATAATACTTACTTTGTCCGAACGCCACTTGTAACATGAACAGCCCTTGCGGTGTTGGTTCAAACCAAAACGTCGGAAAGCGTAAAGAAACGATCTTGGTCGTGTCCACGGCGTAGATGATTCTGCCACCATCAATACTATTACGAGCCAAACGGTCAGGATGCCAGGCTAAAATACCCACACCATCAAGTGATTCAATTTTTCCCATCATCTCGCCGAATTTCTCACGACCCGGTTTCTTTGCGCTTTTTGACTCTGTAAATTCCTCAAGAATTTGCAGATTTTCTTTGCGAGCAAACTCTCGTAATTCAAACAACTGAGCTTCAATACTCATAATCTGCTTGTCATCATCCTCAGTAGATTTGCGAGCATAAAGAAAATATTTGGTTTGAATCATAAATTTGTTTTGGATTATGAAAAAAGAATAGTCCGTTAATGTCTTATTTCTGTTCTTGCCCACCCGACCGTTTTTCGCTTGCGCCCGCAAGCCAGAATCCCCGAACCAACCAGAAAGCGCGCCTTCGGCGCGCCCTGATAATTTCCTCACTTCCAACCAAGTCGATTTATGTGAAGTTATTCTATCAAATGCGCGAACTTATTTCCAGCAAATTTCCTAAGTCACAAGCCACCTCGGAGTACCTCGGCGTGTCACGGATATTTTTCTGCTGAAAAATTCCGCGACCCCGACTCAGACCGCCGTCTTCCGTCTCTGAGATGCTCCAAGTATTCGCATCTCAGCGCCCTCACCCCGCTTTGCAATTCCAGATTAGTTTTTCTGAGCGCGGGGGTTTCCGATTCAGTATGGAAAAGCGGGTGGGAGGGCTCCCTCTTGTATTATAATTCAATATTGATTGAAAATGCAAATTATATATACTGTTAATATGTTAATAACTGCAAGACTTGGTGAAAACATTAAGAAAATAAGGACTAAAAACAAAATGACGCAAGGTGATGTTTGCAGAGCTCTTGATATGGACAGAGGTTATATGAGTGCGATAGAAAGTGGTAAAAAAAATATTACTCTATTACAACTAGAGAAGTTAGCCACTGCGCTTAAGATTTCCTCGGATAAATTAATTAAATAATATGTATAAAGTAATTTTGCAAAAAATCTTTTTCCTTGCCTTGGAGATATCCGCTCATTACAATAAAAGTTATTACAATACAAATGATTTGGTCAAATTAGCTAATCAGTTTAAAACAGATTTAGTTAGGATAAGATCTGATAAAAAGGATTACAAATATTTGGACGATACTAAATTCGGCGGTTTGCGTGGAAATTTTTCTACCTTGCTTACTTTAAAGGGTTTCGTTAAGAGAGGAAATAAGATAATCCCATTTTATTCTTTAGGAATGGATGGTCGTATTGTTAATGCTGTAAATAATGGAGAGATAATTTTGGATTCCTCAGATTTGAGTGCTAATACTACAAATGAAAGATTAAAAAATCTTCTTGAACAAGAAGTTTATTTATCAAAAGTACGAGAAAATCAAGCACACATTAAGGTGATGCTTAAAAAGAATTCGGTTAGATTAGGAATTAACAGGGATAATATTTTTAAAAAAGATTCAGTAGTTGTAAGTAGTGGCGGACAGTATTTTCTGAGAGGTCTATTAAATAATTTTGTAAATAATAATACTATTGAATATAACCTGTATAATTACTGGTCTGGAAAAAAGATAATTAAAAAGAACATGCATTTATTGATAAGTATTCCAACTAAAGACAACTCATGGGCTGAATTATATGCTATTAAATTTGAGGATCTTATTAAGAAGAAACCTATGTATTTAATGGTTTCAATGGATACAAAAAATTGTATAGATAGATTAGGTAATATATATACCTTATATAGTTTAGAACAAGCAAAAAATGAGTTCTCGGATGGTAATGCAAATATAAACGAAAGATTGATTTATAAATGGAAGGATTTAATAAGTAAAGAATCCAGCGATGAAGTTGAAATTCAAAAAGAGGTAAAACAACAAGAAACTTGGGTGTTTGTAGATAAGTTTCTTAAATTCAAGAAAACATTTTCTATAGATAGTAAAGATGTCATCGAATATAGCATGTCTAGCTCTGGTGGCTGTGATGTTATTTTGAAATACTCTGGCGGAACAACTCAAAAACTTGAATTAGAG
Organism: uncultured Candidatus Saccharibacteria bacterium; assembly: GCA_964545745.1. Classification (GTDB taxonomy): domain Bacteria; phylum Patescibacteriota; class Minisyncoccia; order Phycocordibacterales; family GWA1-40-21; genus CAIJXO01. Next base: position 5,769 of record CAZJFZ010000020.1, on the reverse strand, counting down.
CATGATTGGAAAAATTATATTGATCACAAGCACCCAGAAAATAATGCGTGGTCAAACGCATGGTTATTTGCAGAGCAAGAGTGGAATCCTAGCCTCATAGTAAAGTTATTTAAACCACTGAAAGTTAAGCACGGTAATAGAGTCCCCGACGTATTTTTATGTTTTGAGAATAGCGAAAGAAAAGCTTATAAGGCTGACTGGGGTAAAGAGACTTTTACCGAAATAAACCTTACTTTTTAAAGACTATTTTTTACTTTTGATTTACCGATACTTTTCTCTAGTCTTTCTTTCATTATTTTAAAATACTCTTTGTCATTTTCTATATTTATAGAATTTCTTTTTAATTCGTCTGATGCTTCGGCTAATGTTCCACTACCCGCAAAGCAATCCAATATCCAATCTTCTTCGTTGGTAAATATTTTTATTAAGTGAGACAAAACTTTTTTTGGCTTTTGCGTTGGGTGAGCAGTTCTTTCATGCCCCATACAAATTGGAGTTTGAATAAAATTATGCATTTCATTTTGTTTTGAAAAGTTAAAGGTGTAGGATATTTTTTTACTATCAAAGCCTTTAGTCGCCCATAAAATAGCTTCGCAGGAAGATAATAAACCGTTTTTTCTTATTTGGGGAGCTGGATTAGTTTTATGCCATATAATAGTGCCGTGATGTTTAAACCCTAATCTTTCATATATTCTCTTAATATCACTCACATATTCTAATTTTGAGAATATTAAAATATTACCGCTTTCTTTTAGAATACTTTTTGCTGAATTTATCCATCCTTCTGTAAAATCTAAATACTCCTTATCTGTAAAATAATCCCACTTACCAAAATCTGATGACCTAGCTTTTCTACCTTTTAGAATTTTAGTGTTTTTATTCGCAGTATTATAAGGTGGATCAACGATAACTGCGTCTACTTCTCTTTTGATTGTAGAAATCATTTTTAACGCATCACCATTTATGAGAACGTGTTTATTCATATAATTTGTTTGTATTCTTTATTCTTTCTAATGCTAATTTAAAATAATTTTTATCAAGCTCAGTTCCTAGGTAATGTCGTCCATGTTTTTTTGCTACAACTGCAGTAGTACCAGAACCTAGAAAAGGATCCAATACAACGCCATTTTTCTTTGAAGTAGAAAGTATTACACGCTCGAGCAACCATTCTGGTTTCTGTGTCGGATGAATCCTTTTACCACCAGCTGTTTTTCCTTTAGGCCATATTGATCTCATCTGCTTCCCTCCGTTCATTTTTTTCATCTCAGTATAGTTAAACACATTTTTCTTATCTTTCCTAGCCCACAAGAAATTCTCGTGGTCAGCGACGAATCTGGTACATGATAAATTTGGGGTGGCATCAGTTTTATGCCATAGGATCTCATTTAAAATCTCAAAACCTATTTTATCTAAAAGATAACCTGTCAAATAAATATTATGATAGCTCCCCGCAACCCATATTGAACCAGTAGGTTTTAATATACGAAAAGCTTCTTTTAGCCATTCTTCCGTAAACTTTTCAAAGTCGTTCTTTGACATTGTATCCCAGGAGCCTTTATTTGTACTCAGATCCGACCCGCCAGTCTTTGAGAATTTCATTTTAAAATTACTCTTACTTAAATTATAAGGAGGGTCAGCAAAAATAAGATCAATAGAATTATCTTTTAGACTTCTCATAAAATCTAGACAATCTATATTGTATATTTTGTCCAACTCAAAATCTTTTTTAACAAACAACTCTTCCTTGTTTAAATCTTTAGATGTATTTAATAAGTCAGATTCTGATTCTAGATTTCTAACAACTTTAACTACCACACCTCTAATTTCCACTTCATTTCTGTATATAGGGAAAAGGGTTGGATTTGCTGGTTGTAATCTAATCCGATCTTTTTCTCTGTAGATCATTTTCAGAGTCGCTAAGTTGTCATCAATCACAGCCACAACAGTTTGTCCGTCATTAGCAGATTCCTGCTTTCTAATTATAACGGTGTCACCGTCAAAAATACCCTCGTCAATCATGCTATTGCCGACAACTCTTAATGCATAGTGTTCCTCTTTATTTTTAATTTCATGACTCATTACAGAGATACTTTCATATCCGAACTCAATAGCTTCAATTGGTTGACCAGCAGCGATTTTACCAATAATTGGAATTTCAATAAACTTTTCCATCTTATTAATTTCTATACCTCTAGGCTGATTCTTTAGTTTATTTAAATAACCCTTTTTCTTTAAGGCTTCAACATGTTGATGGACCGTTGATTCAGAAGATAACTTAAAATGCTCTTTTGTTTCTCTTAGTGAGGGTGCAAAGTCATTCTTTGACTCATATTGAGTAATAAAATTTAGAATTTGTTTTTGGCGTTTTGTTATCATTTATGCTATTATAGCAGTAATACCGAAAAAAAACAGAAAAGTTATCCACATGAAATAAAATTGAATAAAATATGAAAATATCAAAAATAAAAGTTTGTAACTTTAGGTCAATAAAAACTGCAGAGATATCGGCAAATGATTTTAATGTTTTTGTTGGACAAAATAATCATGGAAAGACGAACTTTTTTGAAGCAATTGATTGGTTTTACGGTGGTAAGGGTGATATTGATAAGATTCGTTTTGGTAGAAGTGGAACTGAGGAAGTTTCTGTTGAAATTGAGTTTTCTGAAATACAGGATGGAATAGATAAAATGAAAAATGAAAAGAACAAGACGGCAATAAAAAATTTACTCGGTGAAAAAACATCTGTCCGCGTTAAAAGGACTAGTTTGGAAGTAAAAACAAGGAAGATTTTTGATGATAAAACTAATGACTGGTTAGTAAAAAATCCAACAGGTTTTGATCCTGCATTTAATGACTTTTTACCAAAATTTGAATACGTAAGTACAAAAATGGACCCTCAGTCTTTAACAAAATATGGAAAAAATACCCCGATAGCTAATATGTTATCAGGAGTGTTGGCAACAATTCTAGAATCTGGTGATAATACATATACAAAGTTTCGTGACCAATTCGATGAACTATTTTCTTCACCAGATTCTCAGGTTAGAATTAAACTAGATGAATTGAGTGGAAAAGTTAAGGTTTATCTTGAAAAACAATTTGCGGATTGCAACAAGGTTTCTTTTGAAGTTGATCCACCAGTTTTTGAGGATCTATTAAAAAACTTTGAGACATCAATTGATGACGGTGTTTATACGGACGCCGAGGAAAAAGGAGATGGTATGCAAAGAGCATTAATGCTAGCGATTATACAAGCATATGCGGATTTTAGAAAAGAAAACGAAGAGACAAACAAATTTTTCTTATTTTTTATTGATGAAGGTGAACTCCATCTTCATCCAACCGCACAAAGAAAACTAAAAAATGCTCTCATAGAATTGGCAAATAAAGGTGATCAGGTTTTTATTAACACACACTCATCAGTTCTAGTCGTTGATGAAAACAAGAATCAGACGATCTTTAAAGTCGAGAAAAATAATAAGGAAACGGCGATAACACCAATCTGTATCACAGAAAAACCATACATTATTTATGAATTACTTGGCGGTAGTCCATCAGACTTACTCCTACCAAAAAATTTCCTAATTGTTGAAGGGAAAAGTGAACAGGAATTTCTAACCAAAATTATTTCAAGATTTTATTCAGAAAAACCCAATATCCAGATTATCCCAGCAGATGGTGACTTAGATCAGGTTAATAGATCTTTTAACGCAATTGAACACATATTCAAACCAATTGAAACGAGTATATACAATGATAAGGTCGTAGTAGCAGTAGATAAACACGATGCAAGTCACACCACCTCATTCAAAAATAACCACCTAGAATTATTTACAACTGAGAGGTTTTTTGAGATTGATACTCCAAGTATAGAAGAATATTATCCTACATTATGGAAAATAGAGACTAGCGAGGTTAAAAAAAAGGATGGGAGTAAAAAAATCGAATTAGCTAGAAAAGTTGGGAATGAAATTAGTAAGGATGTTTTTGAAAAAGAAATGTCCAAAATTAAAGATGCTCTAGAAAAATGTTGGTTGTCTTGCTTTAAATAAAATATATATGCCAGACTCTAACACAACCTCAGACCCAACCACCCCCTCAGAAACGCCAGTTTCTGAAGAAACCCCTGTTTCTCCCGATACCACGGAATCTATTCCTGCAACCACTTCTGAACCCTCCGATATGCCACTGGTGGCCCCAGAAGCCCTCCCAACGAACGCAGATATGCCTCAGGCGAATAATGATAATCCAGAACCTACCATTACAGAGAGCCAACCCTCAGAACCAGAAAACCCTGATTCTACCGAGGTAATTCCCGAACAGAGCGAACCCTCAAATACCACTCAAACCCAAACGCCTCAAATGCCCGCAAATGAGCCGTTCGTCACAGAACAAAATCCATCCTTCCTACGCCGTCTTCTAGTCAAAGCTCAAGAATCAATTCAATTTCGTAAAAGAAAGAAACTAGACAAGATTATGTCTATGTTTGAAACCAAATCAAAAATCACTAATGATGAAGTAGAGAAACTTCTCCACGTCTCAGACGCTACCGCTACCAGATATCTAACTGTTCTAAAACAAGAAAATAAAATTAAACAAGAAGGTAAGACTGGTAAAGGGGTTTCGTATACTAAGATATAAATAATATGGAAAATAATTCAAAAAAATACCCACAAAAATTAACTTTGAATGAGGTGAGAGAAATATGTTTAAATGAGAAAAGGTGCTCAAACTCATATTTGCAACTCAATCTAGGTATTGATTACATTACAGCAAATGAATATTGGGAAATATTGTGCAGAGATAAAGAATTAATGGAAATTGTTGATAGTGCTTGGGAAAAGAAAAATAAAGAGGTCTCTTCTAATTAATAAATAAAAACAGGGAGTGATTCCCGTGCACGCAGGGGTGGGATAGTCCCGAGTGTAATCACGAGGGACTGGGGCAAGCACGAATGAATGAGCCTCGGACATTTCCGCTAGGGCGTCCCTGACTAAAGGATGAGCGCCGACGTAATAGAAGTAACTTAAAGTATAGAAGCGAAAGCGACACCACCAACTCAAATATGAAAATGTGGTGTGGGGTTGTGCGAGTGGCGGACTCCGAAGGTGCTCAAACGAAGTCACAGAACACAATTAAATAACAGAACTATTTTAAAGTAATATTACTCTAACCAATCATCACGAGGAGGAGCCCGACGCTGGGGAGAGGATTCCTTCCTCTCCCCAAATAGTGGCGGGTGCTTTTCCTGAACGGCTCATTTCCTTCCATCTGAGCCGTTTGGAAAAGAACAGCCCGCACCAAGACAAATAGGCGCGAGTAGCCCTAGCGGAAATGTCCGAGGCGAATGCCGAGGATGGTCTCCGTAGTCAGAGATGCACTAAAGAAATAGAAAATGGACGAGACAAATATTCTGTTGTTTTTTCTGTTTTACAAAACCTGTTTTTCCGAAAACAGGTTCCGCCCGAAAACCCGCTTTTCCATACTGAATCGGAAACCCCCGCGCTCAGAAAAACTAATCTGGAATTGCAAAGCGGGGTGAGGGCGCTGAGATGCGAATACTTGGAGCATCTCAGAGACGGAAGACGGCGGTCTGAGTCGGGGTCGCGGAATTTTTCAGCAGAAAAATATCCGTGACACGCCGAGGTACTCCGAGGTGGCTTGTGACTTAGGAAATTTGCTGGAAATAAGTTCGCGCATTTGATAGAATAACTTCACAAAATATATTACACCACACGCTTCCCTTTTCCAAGGCCAGACCTTGGTTAC
>CAZJFZ010000019.1:9100-9195 GCA_964545745.1 uncultured Candidatus Saccharibacteria bacterium | reverse complement strand
ATTTTAAAATCAAACAATCTTCACTTTCTGGTTATTAAGTACTAAATACTATCACATTTTGGCTTTAATTGGTATAATGTTCGTATGGAAATCAC